>JBIODO010000278.1:0-5649 GCA_044445225.1 Burkholderiales bacterium | reverse complement strand
CGGGGTCGGTGACGAAGTACTCGAAGTTCGCCAGGCCGATGAAGTCCTTGTCGCCGGGCTGCATCAGGTTGTAGCGCACGGCCGAGAAGTACAGCGTCATCGCCAGCGGCACGATCATCCACAGGAAGAGCGTGACGACGGCCGGCGCCATCAGGACACGGGGCAACAGTCGGTTCATGACAGGCCTCAACAGAACAGTGCTGGCGCGCGAACCCGAAGGGCAGCGCGCGGAAGCGTCCAGGCGGCGTTGCGAGCGACCGGAGGTTGCGTCGAGAAGCGCTCGTACTGTCGTACGGCGAGCATCGCAGGCGCAAGCTCCGGCCGCGCAGCAGCCGGATGGATGCTTCCTACTTGTAGTAGCCGCCCTTCTTCATCTCTCGCTCTGCGGCAGCCTGCGATGCCTTCAGCGCCTGATCCACTGTCGCCTTGCCCGCCAGCGCCGAGCTCATCTGCTGGCCCACCGCGATGCCGATCGCCTGGAACTCGGGGATCGCGGCGAACTGCACGCCCACATAGGGGCTCTTGGGCAGCGTGCTGTCATTCGGGTTGGCGCTGTCGATCGCTTTCTTCTCGGCCTCGGCGAACTTGGCGGCCTTCAGGAATTCTGGGTTCGCGTAGGTCGACTTGCGCGTGCCGGTGGGCACCGCGGCCCAGCCCTTCTCCTTGGCCACCAGGTTGATGTAGTCCTTGGAAGTGGCCCAGGTGATGAACTTCTGCGCGGCTTCGGTGTTCTTGGTGCCCGCCGGAATGGCCAGCGCCCAGGCCCACAGCCAGTTCGCGCCCTTGGTGGTTGCGCTGTACGGGCCCTGCGCGAACGCCACCTTGTCGGCCACCTTGCTCTGCTTGGGGTCGGTGATGAACGACGCCGCGATCGTGGCGTCGATCCACATGCCGCACTTGCCCTCGTTGTACAGCGCCAGGATCTCGTTGAAGCTGTTGGCTGACGATCCGGGTGGGCCGTACTTCTTCAGCAGGTCGACGTAGAAGGTGATCGCGTCGTTCCAGGGCTTGCTCTCGAGCTGCGGCTTCCAGCTCATGTCGAACCACTGGCCACCGAAGCTGTTGACCATGGTGGTGATGAACGCCATGTTGTCGCCCCAGCCGGGCTTGCCGCGCAGGCAGATGCCGTACACGCCGGCCTTCGGGTCGTGGATCTTCGCCGCGGCGTCGCGCACCTGGTCCCAGGTCGGACGCTCGGAGAATGTGATGCCGGCCTTGTCGGTGAGATCCTTGCGGTACATCAGCATCGAGCTCTCGCCGTAGAACGGCGCTGCGTAAAGCTTGCCGTCCACCGACAAGCCGTTGCGCATCGCGGGCAGCAGGTCGTCGACATCGTAGGCGGCATCGGGTTTGAGCTCCTTCAGCCAGCCCTTCTTGCCCCAGATCGGCGTCTCATACATGCCGATGGTCATCACGTCGAACTGGCCGCCCTTGGTGGCGATGTCGGTCGTGACGCGCGAGCGCAGCGTGCCTTCTTCGAGCGTGACCCACTTGAGCTTGATGTCCGGGAACGCCTTCTCGAACTGCGGGGTGAGCTTCTGCATCTCGATCATGTGGCCGTTGTTGACGGTCGCGATCACCAAGTCGGTTGCCGAAGCCGCGCCGCCGGCCAGAGCCAGGCAGCAGGCAATTGCCAGGGTGGGCTTGATCATCATGAGGCGTCTCCTATCGCGTTGTCGGGTTTGCGGTTGCGCTGTCGTGCGGGCTGCACCGACAACGCGAAGATAGGCGCCCTGCAATTCGTGGCCTGATACTTTTCAGGCGCGCGCCGATACCGCCTTGCACCGGACGGTTGGTATTTGCCCTGAATCGATGCCATTTCGTACAGCTTGCGGGGACGCAAGACGGTGCGGCCAGCCAGTGAAGGCCGCTCAAACGACGCGCTATGGCTCGCAGTCGCAGTAGCGCGGCCGCTCAAGCGCGAAAGGCTCCCGCGAGAGCCAGCAGCCACAGCGCTGCGAAGACGAATGGCAGTGTCTGGGCAGCCAGCTTGCCTCGGTTGCCGGTGTTGCGCCCCGGCGAGAGACTGCACAGCGCATTGAGCCCTGCTTGCTCATACTGCCTGCTGACCTCCTCGATGGCGGCCAACGCGGCGAAGATGCTGACGCCGATGACCACCGACACGGCCAAGCCGAAGAACGGGAAACCAAACACCAGCCAGTGCAGCTTGGCGGTTGAAAGGGTTCCGTAGGCGGTGAACAGCAATCCTTGAGACAGGATGAGCCACATCAGCCGATGGTTCACGAGGTTGTCTTCGTGGGTCCACTGCTCGCGAAGGGCGCGATACAGCTCCCAATCGGGCAGCTTGTTGCGCGGATCACTCGAGCTCATGGGGTTGGTTGGGCGCGCATCAGCCGCACCAGTAGACGTCCACGGGGATCGTCGATTGATCGAGCACCGCGCGCACGGGAAGCTCCAACGCGGGCCCGGGTTGCCGCGCGCGTTGGTACACCTGCCATTTGGCGAGCCCCGACAACAGCATCACGATCCGGCGCGAATCCAGCAACCCGCGCAGAGTAAGGCTCATGCGTTCGTGCGCCGCGGTGGCTGTAACCGTCGCCATCGTCAGCGCGGGATTTGTGGGGTCGAGTCCCAACGCCAGTTGCGGCGTCTGCGGGAACAGCGAGGCGGTATGACCGTCGGTGCCCATGCCGAGCACCACCACGTCGAACGGCCGCGGCATCGCGGCGATTGCCCGCTCGCAGGCCGGTTGTCCGGCGCTCGCGCCGGCGGCATCGTTCTTCATCGGGACGAAGGCCGCAGCGGCGCCTTGCTGGGTCAACAACGTCTGTCGCACCAACCGCTCGTTGGAGTCGACATGATCGGGCGCGACCCAGCGCTCGTCGACCAATCCGACGACGACCTTCGCCCATGCGATCGGCCGTCGCGCCAGGGCGCTGAAGAAAGGCGCCGGGGTCTGGCCGCCCGACACCATCAGGCTGGCGCGGCCGTGGTGCTCGATGGCGCGGGTCAGGTCGTCTGCCACGCTCGAGGCGAGTGCCGAGGCGAGGCCCTCGATCGAGTCGAAGCGACGCTCTAGGACCACGATGCTCTGGGCCCGGCGCGCCGGCCTCGCATCGAGTGGGCAATCGCGGCGACGGCCCTGGGCACGCTCAGGATTCCTCGCGCCACGCGGCGCCGTCGCGCCCCACCAGCGCGCTGGAAGCCGCAGGGCCCCATGTCCCGGCGCTGTAGTGCCGCGGTGCTTCATCGGTGGCTTGCCAGCCATCCAGAATGGGCTCGCACCAGGCCCAAGCGGCGTCCAACTCGTCGCGGCGCATGAACAGCGTCAGCTTGCCGCGCACCGCGTCGAGCAGCAGCCGTTCGTATGCTTCCATCGGCCGCTGCTTGAATTGCTCGGCGAAGTCGAGGTTCAGGCCCACCGGCTTCAGGTTCATCGTGTCGCCCGGCACCTTGGCCATCAGGAAGAGCCTGAGTCCTTCTTCGGGCTGCAGCTGGATCACCAGCCGGTTGCCGAGCGACTCTTTGCCTGCGGAAGGAAAGATCCAGTGCGGCACCGAGCGGAAATTCACCACGATCTCCGCAACGCGCTCGGCCATGCGCTTGCCGGTGCGCAAGTAGAACGGCACGCCCGACCAGCGCCAGTTCTCGAGTTGCGCGCGAATCGCCACGTAGGTCTCGGAGCGGCTGTCGGCGGGGATGCCCGCTTCCTCCAGATAGCCCGGCACCGGTGCACCGTTGATGGTGCCCGCGCGATATTGGCCGCGCACCGTGCGCGAAGCCACATCGGCCGGCGAGAACGGCACCAGCGCACGCAGCACCTTCAGCTTCTCGTCGCGCACCGCATCGGGTGCGATCGACGTCGGCGGCTCCATCGCCACGATGCACAGCAACTGCAGCAGGTGGTTCTGCACCATGTCGCGCAGCGCGCCGGTGCGGTCGTAGAAATCGCCACGGGTCTCCACGCCCACCTGCTCGGCGATCGTGATCTGCACGTTGCTGACCCAGGTGCGGTTCCACAGCGGCTCCAGCAGCGCGTTGGCAAAGCGCAGCGCGAGCAGGTTTTGCACCGGCTCCTTGCCCAGGTAGTGGTCGATGCGAAAGATCTGCGGCTCGGCAAAGACGCTGCCCACGTCCTCGTTGATCTTTTGCGCCGAAGCGAGATCGCGTCCGAGGGGTTTTTCCAGCACCACCCGCGAGTGGGCACCGATCAGCCCGGCCGCTGCCAGGTTCTTGCAGATCGGCGCAAAGAATTCCGGTGCCGTGGACAGAAAGAAAACCCGCACGTCGGCTGGCGAGTCCTTCAGGGCCCGCGCCAGCGAGGTGAAGTCTTGCGCGGCGTTGGCGTCCGCCTTGACGTAGTCCAGTCGCTGCACAAAGGCATCGAAGTCAGCCCTGTGCATCTGCTCGGCAGGAACGAAGCGGGCGAAGCTCGCCTCCACCTGCGCGACGAAGTCGCCGCGAGTCAGGCTCTCGCGCGCCGAGGCGATGATCCGGCCATGGGCCGGCAGATCGCCGTCTCGATGGCGGTGGTACAGCGCGGGCAGCAGCTTGCGCATCGCAAGGTCGCCGGTGCCGCCGAACAGAAGCAGGTCGAACGAGGAGACTTCAGGCATACGTCGAATGACTCTCTTGTGCCAGCGGCTGCAGTGGTGGTCCGGCCGGCCTGGCGTCAGGATGCGGGTCGGTGCAAGCGCGCCGCTGCGCGCGCCAGCGTCGTGATGCGTTCCCAATCGCCGCCGGCCACGGCGTCGGTTGGCGTCAACCACGAGCCGCCGACGCAAGCGACATTGGGCAGCGCCAGAAAGTCGGGCGCCGTCGCCGCCGAGACGCCCCCGGTGGGGCAGAACGTGACGTCGGGAAACGGTCCGCCGAGCGCCTTGAGCATGCCGATGCCACCGGCCTGCTGCGCGGGGAACAGCTTCATCTCGGTGAACCCTGCGGCGCGCGCAGCAATGACGTCCGATGGCGTCATCACGCCGGGCAGCAGCGGCAGCCCACTGTCGCGCGCGCCTGCCACCAGCTCGGGCGTCAGACCGGGGCTGACGCCGAACACAGCGCCCGCCTCGATCGACCGCGCGAAGTCTTGCGCGCGGGTGATCGTGCCCACGCCGACGATCGCGCCGTCGACCTCGGAGGCGATGGCGCGGATGGCCTGCAGCGCGACCGGCGTGCGCAGCGTCACCTCCAGCACCCGCACGCCGCCGGCCACCAATGCCCTGGCCAGCGGCACCGCGTGCTCGAGGTGGTCGATGACAATGACCGGGATCACCGGTCCGATGCGCATCAGCTCCAGAGTGTTCATGCAGCGCTTTCCGGCGTGAAGACAAAGTGGTCGTGGACCTGATGGACGGGGCTGGCGGCGCGCGTCCCTTGCGGCTCCGACGCGTTGAACGTCACCGCGCCCTGCTCTGCGCCGAGCGCATTGGCGCGAAACGCCGCGAACAACTCGCGCCCCATGCCATGGTGGTAGTCGCTCAAGTCGGCGACCTCGGGCTGGCGGGCCTGCCACTGGGCATCGGCGACCTGGGCCTGCAGCACGCCCTGGTTGCCATCGAGAACGATCATGTCGCCGCTGCGCACGCGCGCCAGCGCCCCGCCGGCGAGGCATTCCGGCGTCACGTGGATCGCCGCCGGCACCTTGCCCGACGCGCCCGACATGCGCCCATCGGTCACCAGCGCCACATG
>JBIODO010000277.1:0-5649 GCA_044445225.1 Burkholderiales bacterium | reverse complement strand
GCGGGGATGGTCATCCCCGCCAACTGCGTGCAGGTGAGCGGCCGGCCGGGAGGGCCGTGATGACCGTTGTCACATCCCTGACCGTTCTCGCCTGCGACTTGTGTGCAGGCGCCGTGCGACGTGTCGCTGGATTCACTCGATGACGGGGGCACAGTGTCTGTGCCTCCGCCTCCGCAACCGGCAAGCAGCGCCGCGAGGAAGACTGCGAACCCTGTTCGGATCGCGGCATTCGACGTTTCCATGTTGTCTCCTGTGCATGTTGTTCGACGTTGGCGCGCGCGTGTCACGCGCGAAGGACTCGCCGAGCGCCAGTCGGAGCGTCACCGCCTCTGAGCGGTCCGTAGTCTCCGTTTGCACATCGCCGGCTTCAATGTGGGGGACTCACATTCCCGGCCGGCGAGCAATGTGTGCGAAGGCCACCGCGAAAACCCTGTCCATGCCGGCCGCACCGGCACGGCGTCGACTCGCAGTCGAAACGCAGTGACCTCAGGCGCGCCGCGCGCCCAAGCTCCACAGCCGCACGGCGATGTGGATCTCGAGCGCGCGCGATGCCTGGCCCCAGTGACCGAGCAGGTCCTCGATCGTTGCCAGGCGCTGTCTCACGGTGTTGACATGGATACCCAGGCGCTGCGCCGTGGTCTTGGCGTTCTGGTTGCAGTCGAAGTAGGCGAGCAGCGTCGCGGCGAGCTCGGAGCCGCGATGGCTGTCGTGCGCAATCAACGGGCCGATGGTCGCATCGAGAAAATTGGCCAGGCTGGCCTGGTCGTGAGTCTCGAACAGCGTCGAATAGATGGCCAATTCGTCCTGGCCCACGATCTGGGCCTGCACGCCGATGCGGCCCAGCACCGCCAGTGCACGACGCAGCGTCGCGTACAGCGCCGGAATGTCCGCCGCGCGCGACACCGGGCGCGACATCGCACCGCGATACGCGGCGTGGAGATCCTGGCGCATCCAGTTCGAGATCGTCTGGCGCGCCTGCGACGCGGCGGTGGCACTGCACAGCACGACCAGCACGCCATCGATGTCGTCGACCAGCGCGTCGGCCAGCAGCGTCAGGCTGCCGAAATGCCGCGCGGCGTAGTCGGCGCCCGGACTCTCCACCTGCACCAGCATCAGCGACAACGGGCGCGTGAGGTCGAGGCCGTGTTGTTCGGCACGGTTGGCCAGCACCGCGGGGTCGTCCTGGCGCGGCGACACGAGCGAGCGCAGCAACGTCGAGGCGCTGCGGTTGCGCGATGCCTCCAGACGATGCTGCGACAGCAGCACGATGCCGATGACGCTGGAGCTACGCTCGAAGGTGCGCACGGCAATTTCTTCCAACTCGCCGCGATGGAACAACAACGCCGAGCCGAGGATGTCGGCGCCGCCGATCACCGGCAGCAGCCGGCAGGTCTCGCCGTCGACCCGGTAGGCCACCTCCGAGCGCCCCGTCGCGCGGCTGATGCGCATGGCGCGGCTCTGTTCGGCTGCGTGCTCGCCGTGTGGAGCGTACGACAGCGCTGCACCTGCGACGTATCCTTCGGCGACGCCGCGGCTGACCACCAGCCCCGCTTCATCCAGCACCAGGATGCTGCCGCCGAGCAGTTGCGCGACCGATTGGCACAGCGTGGCCAGCGATGCGCCACGCGCGAGCAGCGACGTGATCTGCTCGTGGGCATCGATGGCGGCCTGGATGTTGCGCAGGTGCCGCTCGAGCTCGTCACGAGCCTGGTCGGCGCGCGCCAGGGCCGCGTTGGCGCGCTCGAATTCGTGCGCGTTCTTCAGCGCCACGGCGCCGTAGGTGGCCAGCGTGGACAGCACGGAGACGCTCTGCGCAGTGTGCGTGCGGTGGTAGCGATCGCCGACGAACAGCAGGCCGACGACCTCGCCACCCCAGATCAGCGGCACGCCGACCAGCGCGGCGATGCCCTCCTCGCGAAAGGTGTCGTCGAGCTTGGGATCGTGCACGATGCGGCGGTCGTGCAGGTAGTCGGGCGTGGTAAATGGCAGCCGCGTCGACATCACGATGCTGACCACCCCGCGATCGCGGCTGGCCACCATGTCGGAGGTCTTCTGCGACAGCGCGCCGTCGACGACGAGCACACGAAACTCGGCCGCATCGCCGTCGTAGATCGACAACCACGCGACGTCCGAGCCCAGCAGGTTGCGCGCGCGCGTGACGATGGCCTTCAGCAGGCCCTGCAGGTCGAGCCGGCTCGACAGGTCTTGAGCGGACTCGATCACCGCCAGCAAGCCGCGCTCGCGCTCCTGATGGAGCTCGAGCCGGTTGCGCACGGCCATGGCCATGCGCACCGTCTCCGTCAGCGCCGGCTTGCCGGGGTCGTCGGCCGGCAGGGCGTCGACCAGAGCGAGCTGGCGCGCGAACTCGTCGGCCGAGGCGCCCTGGTGCAGCAGGTCGACCAGATTGCGCACCGTCCGCTCATGGCGATCGTCGCCGTGAATGTCGCGTTTCATCGCTGCGTCCGTCTTTGAGCGGGCGCCACGCAGCCTTGCAGCGTACGGCGGGGCAGCCGTCGGCGACATCGAATCGCCCTTGCCGATGTGCGCGGAACACATTGGGTTCCTTGCGCGGACCAGCGAGACTCGCGCGCTGGCGGATGCGGTCGGAGGGGTTCGCTGCCAGCCGAGCAGTCCACTCGCAAAGCCCATATGTCGATACTCGATTCTCTTCGCCCGGCTCCGAATCTGCGCGTCTTGGTCACGGCAGGCGCAGGCGGCATCGGCGCCGCGATCGCCCGAGCATTCCACGAAGCCGGCTCGCGCGTGCACGTGTGTGACGTGGATCGCAGCGCCCTCGACCGGCTGACATCGGGAGTCCCGGGGATCACCGGCAGCATGGCCGACGCGTCGTTTCCGGCCGACGTGGATGGGGTGTTCGACGACGTGCGCGGCGCGCTCGGCGGACTCGACGTGCTGATCAGCAACGCCGGCATTGCCGGCCCGATCGGGCCCATCGAGGCCATCGACGGGGGCTTCTGGGAACGCACGATCGCGGTGAATCTTAACAGTCAGTTCTACTTCGCCCGCCGCGCCGTGCCGCTGCTGAAGCAGTCGCTGGCCGGACCCTGCCTGATCGCGACCGGGCCCATGGCCGGGCGCGCGGGTATCGGCCTGCCGACACTCTATGCATCCAGCAACGGCGCGGTGGTCGGCTTGATGAAGTCGCTGGCCCTAGAGCTCGGCCCGCACGGAATTCGCGTCAACGCGATCCTGCCCGGGGCCATCGAAGGCGAGCGCATGCGTGCGCTGATCGCGACGCGGGCCGAGGCGGTAGGCGTGAACGTCGACGTCGTGCATGGGCAGCACCTGGGCGCAAACGCGCTGCGCCGCAGGGTCACCCTGGACGATGTCGCGGCGCTTGCCTTGTTCCTCTGCTCACCGGCCGCGCGCAACCTGACAGGCCAGGCGGTCAGCATCCATAACAACGCCGAGGATCCGTGACACACCGCGCCGACACACGGAGTCAAGCTGCCGGCACGGCCGCCCCGACCTGCTGGTACACCGCCATCTCGAACCCCATGAGGGTCTCGATGACGCGCATGTCGAAGAAGGGCAGCAACTGCGTCATCAGCACGCCGCCGACGCCCCTCGCGCGGTCGATCCAATAGTAGGAGTTGAAGACGCCGGCCCAGTCGCCGGTGCCGTTGCTACGCATGCCCGGCAGGTTGGCCAGCGTGAGGTGGAAGCCCAGGCCCCAGCTCTGAGGAACCGGCAGTGCAGGCACGTCATTCGACAGCTCGGGCATCGTGGACTTCAACAACTCCGGCAGCTTGATCGACCCGAGCTGATTCGTCAGCGCCATCTGCACCGTGGCCGGCCTGAGGATGCCGGCGCCATCGTTGAGCCAGGCCTTCACGAAGCGGCCGTAGTCCTGAGCTGTCCCGTATGAGCCGTGGCCACCAGCGTCCCACTCGGAGGTGGGCGGCAGGTCGTGCGGCGAAGGCGCGAGCTTGCCGTTGGCCTGGCGTTGCATGACGCGCAGCAGTCGAGCACGCTGCTCGGCGCTCGGCGCGAAGGTCGAGTCGTTCATCGCCAGCGGCCCGTAGACGTATTGGCGCAGGTAGTTGCTGAGGCTCTGCCCGGAGATCTTCTCGACGACCAGGCCCAGCCAGTCGGTGTTGACGCCGTATTCCCATGCCGTGCCGGGGTCGTTGACCAGTGGCACCGAGAGGCTGCGCTTCAGGCCCGACAGTGGATTGGGCTCGCCCGTCAGCTCGTGATAGCGCAGCAGTTTCTCGCTGAGGAAGAAGTAGCCCAGGCCCGCGCTGTGCGTCATCAGCTGGCGCACCGTGGCTTGGCTGGCGGGCGGGCGCAGGCGCGGCTTGTCGCCGTCGAAGCCTTCGAGCACCTGCAAGCGGCCGAACTCGGGCAGGATCGATTCGACGGTGGCCTCCAGGCCCAGCCGGCCCTGCTCGACGAGTTGCAGGGCGGCCGTGGTGGCCACGGCCTTCGTCATCGATGCATTGCGGAACAGCGTGTGCTCGCGCGCTTCGCCCGCCGCATGGTGGAAGAGCTGGCCGTTGCGATCGACCACGACCGCGGCAATGCCGTGCACTGCGCCATTCGATACCGCGCCCTCCAACAGCGCCTTGATGGCCGATCCGTCAAATGCCATGTTCGTCTCCTGTGTTCGAGGGATGCCCGCACGCAGGATCCGCCTGGCGCGGGCGGACGATTCTGCGCCGAAGTCGCTGCCTGCGCATCCCGCCGCGCTTGGTACGTCACGGGCGCTACCATCCGCGTGAGCGGCGGCAGCCATCCATCAGCAGTTCAAGGCGGGCGATGAGAATCTTCCTCACGGGCGCAACGGGCTACATCGGCGGCTCGGTCGCTGCCGGATTGCTCGACGCCGGTCACCACGTGCGTGGGCTGGTGCGCGACGCCGGCAAAGTCGCCGACCTGGCGGCGCGCGGCATCGAACCCGTCGTGGCAGACCTCGACGATGGCGCGGCGCTGGCCCGTGAGGCGCGAGCGGCCGATGGCGTGGTCAGCGCCGCCAACGCCGACCATCTGCCGTCGTTGCAAGCGTTGCTCGCTGGCCTCGAAGGCACGGGCAAGCCGCTGCTGCACACCAGCGGCTCGAGCGTGATCGCAGACGACGCGCGCGGCAATTTCGCGGGCGAGGCCATCTATGACGAGACCACGCCGTTCGTCGTGCACCCCAGCAAGCAGCCGCGCCATGCGCTGAATCAGACGCTGCTGGGGGCCGCGGCACGGGGCGTGCGGGCCATGGTGATCTGCCCGACGCTGATCTATGGCCGCGGCCGCGGCCTGAACCCGCACAGCATCCAGATTCCGTTTCTCGTGCAGCAAGCCCGCGAGCACGGCGTGGTGCGCGTGGTGGGCCTGGGGCTAAACCGGTGGTCGACGGTGCACGTCGATGACCTGGTCGATCTGTATCGGCTCGCGCTGGAGCGAGGACGCGCCGGCGCGTTCTACTTCGCGGAGAACGGAGAAGCCTCGTTCGCCGAGATCGGCGCCGCCATCGCGGCGCGCCTGAATCTCGGTGCCGTGCAGCCGCTGGCTGCTGAAGCGGCGGCCGCGCAATGGGGCGAAGGCCGAGCGTTTTTCACCTATGGCAGCAACAGCCGCGTGCGCGCCGTGCGAGCGCGGCGCGAGCTTGGCTGGCAGCCGCGCCACGCCTCGGCG
>JBIODO010000276.1:0-5670 GCA_044445225.1 Burkholderiales bacterium | reverse complement strand
GCGATCAAGAGTCCGCCCAGCCGCCCCGCCTGTGGCGACGGCAGCCACAGACAGGCGCGGGCGCTGCGCCGCCACAACCACGCGACACAGCCGCCCGCCAGCCACGCGAACATCGTGACGTGCAGCCCGCTGATGCTCATCAGGTGCGCAACGCCGGCGTCGCGGAACAAGTCCCAATCGCTGCGCGCGATCGCGGCCTGATCGCCCACGGCCAGCGCCGCCAGCACGCCGCCAACGCGGGCATCGTCCACGCGCAGCAGCACCGCATCGCGCACCACCTGGCGCGCTCGCTCGATCGGACGGGAGCCGGTGTCACCGAGCAATCGCGGGCGCGGCCCGGCCACCGTGTTGCGCACCGTGCCGGTGGCGCCCAGGCCTTGCTCGAACAGCCACAGCTCGCCGTCGAAGCCCTGCGGATTCACCGCCGCGTGCGGCCGCCGCAGGCGCAGCGGCAGTTGCCAGCGCTGCCCGGCGCGCAGATCGATCTGCGGTGCGGCCAGCGCACCCTCGTCACCGCCACGCGACCACGACAGCGACAGCAACGGCGGCAACGCGACCGCGCGTCCTTCTTCCGATGCGGATTGCACCTCGAGCACGAACCGCACTCCGTCGGGCGTCACCAGCGGCAGGCGATCGACGATGCCGACGACGATCAGGTCGCGCCCTTCAAGCTCGGGCGCCAGCCGCTCCGACAGCCGCGACTCGGCGCGCCATGCGGTGATGCCGAACGCCAAGCTGGCGAGCGCCGCGCACAGCAGCCAATGGCCGACGGCGCGCCGACGCCATTGCATCGCCATCGCAGTCGCCGCCACGGCGGTCGCGATCAGCACCGCGTTGGCTTGCCACGGCCACAGTGCGGGCTGCTGCAGCTGAAGCGCCGTGCCAACCAGCCAGGCCAGCATCGCCGTGGCCCATCGAAGCCCTGGGTCACCGCGCCACGCGTGCATCCGTGAGAGTGTAGGATGCCCTCCCGTTTTTCCAGGGATTTGCCATGTCTGTCTACGATCGCCTGACCGCGCTGGGCATCACCCTGCCGCCGCTGGCCACGCCGGCTGCGGCGTACGTGCCGTTCGTGCGCACCGGCGCGCTGGTGTTCGTCTCGGGCCACGTCGCCAAGCGCGAGGGCAAGGCCTGGGTCGGGCAGCTCGGCAACGGCATGGCCACCGCCGAGGGCAAGGCCGCCGCGCGTGCGGTGGCAATCGACCTGATGGGCACGCTGCACGCGGCGAGTGGTGACCTCAACCGGGTCAAGCGCATCGTCAAGCTGCTGGGCCTGGTGAACAGCGCGCCCACCTTCACCGAACACCACCTGGTGATCAACGGCGCCTCGGAGTTGTTGGGCGAAGTGTTCGGCGCCGCCGGGCCCCACGCGCGCTCGGCGTTCGGGGTAGCGCAGATTCCGATGGGCGCGTGCGTCGAGATCGAATTGATCGCCGAGCTGGCGTGAGCGCCGGCGGATTGAACGTCGGCCGCCGCCTGTTGGGCCTAGCGGCGCTGGTGGCCTTGCTCGCGGTGGGCGTGGCGCTGCTGACGCAGCACGTGTTCGACATGCGGCCCTGCCCGTGGTGCGTGCTGCAGCGTGTCGAGTTCGCGGCCATTGCACTGGCGGCCGCGCTGTCACTGCTCTGGCGCAGCCGCGCGGGTTTGCTGGTGAGCGCGGCGCTGGTGATTGGGCTGGCCAACCTGGGTTTGCTGTCGGCGCTGTGGCAGCATTTCGTGGCGGCCGCATCGGCGTCGTGCAACCGCACGCTGGCCGATCGCATCATCGGCGCCCTGCAGCTCGACAGCCTGCTGCCCGATGTCTTCGCCGCCACCGCCTCGTGCGCCGAGGCAAAGGTGGCGCTGTTGGGCGTGCCCTACGAGTTTTGGAGCCTGGCGCTGTTCGTGATGGTGGAGGCGCTGGCGGTGTGGGCAGTGATGCGCTCGGCGCGACGCGCCGATTAATGCCGCGCTCTCGGGCTCAGCGCAGCGATGCGTTGATCTTGGCCAGTGCCGCGGCGCCCGGGCATAGCTCGGGCTCGTTCAACCCGTTGAGCGGCTTGGCCGAAGTGTGCAACGCCGCGTGCAGGTCGTTGGCCTTCGGATCGACATAGATGAGCCCGGTCACCACCTCGCCGCGCGCCTGGTGCAACTGCAGGTGGTTCATCGCGCCCAGGTGGTCGGTGGCGTCGTAGTCGGCGTGCAGCTTGCGCAGGCGCATCACGGTGCCATCGCCCTGCGGCAGGTCGAGCACCTCGCCGGGCGCGGGCTCGGCCTTGATCTCGGGCGCCAGCGCAATGAAGTCGATGCGATTGAGCGCCTCGTTGTGCTGGCGCACGTGGTCGTAGCTGCGCGTGCTGCCGGCGTGGTTGTTGAACGCCACGCAGGGGCTGATGACGTCGAGGAACGCCGCGCCGCCGTGGCCGATGGCGCCCTTGATCAACGGCACCAGTTGCGCCTTGTCGCCCGAGAAGCCGCGCGCGACATAGGTGGCACCGAGCTGCAGCGCCATGCCGATCAGGTCGACCGGTGCATCGTTGTTGACCGCGCCCTTCTTGCTCCGGCTGCCGCGGTCGGCAGTGGCGGAGAACTGGCCCTTGGTGAGGCCGTAGACGCCGTTGTTCTCGACGATGTAGACCATGCGCACGCCGCGGCGCATCGCGTGCGCGAACTGGCCGAGACCGATCGAAGCCGAATCGCCATCGCCCGACACGCCCATGTACAGCAGCTCGCGGTTGGCCAGGTTGGCGCCAGTGAGCACGCTCGGCATGCGGCCATGCACGGTGTTGAAGCCGTGGCTGGCGCCAAGGAAGTAGTCCGGCGTCTTGGAACTGCAGCCGATGCCCGACAGCTTGGCCACGCGATGCGGCTCGATGTCGAGCTCCCAGCATGCCTGCACAATGGCTGCAGAGATCGAGTCGTGGCCACAGCCGGCGCACAGCGTGGACACCTTGCCTTCGTAGTCGCGCCTCGTGTAGCCGACTTTGTTGGGCGTCAGCGACGGATGGTGCAGCTTGGGTTTGGTGATGTAGGTCATATCCGTCCTTCCGCCGGGCCGCCCCAAGGAAGGACGGCGCCCCCTCGGGGGGCAGCGAACGCACGTGAGCGTGGGGGCCTCATCTCACTCTTTCGCGCCGAGGCGCCACCGCCAGCGCGTGCACGTGCTTGGTGATGCTGTCGGTGATGTAGCGCGCGGTGATCGGCGTGCCGTCGTAGTGCAGCACGGCGATCAGCCACGACGGATCGATTTCGAGCTCGTTGATCAGCAGCGTGCGCATCTGCGCATCGCGGTTTTGCTCCACGACGAACACGTGATCGTGGGTGGCGATGAACTCGCGCACGCTCTCCGGGAACGGAAATGCGCGCAGCCGCATCGCGTCGAGGTGGATGCCTTCGGCGGCCAGGGCGGCCAGCGCCTCGTCCATCGCCGGCGCGGTGGAGCCGAAGTACATGACGCCCAGGCGGGTCTTCTTCGCGGCGGCGCGCACCTGCGGCGGCGGCACCAGCCTGGTCGCGGTGTCGAACTTCTTCAGCAGCCGCTGCACGTTGTAGGTGTAGTCCGGCCCGGTCTCCGAGTAGCGCGCGTAGGCGTCGCGCGTGGTGCCGCGCGTGAAGTACGAGCCCTTGGTCGGGTGCGTACCAGGCAGCGTGCGCCACGGGATGCCGTCGCCATCGACGTCTTTGTAGCGACCGAAGTCCTTGCCCGCCTCGAGCTCGGCCGCGCTCATCACCTTGCCGCGGTCGTAGCGTCGGCTTTCGTCCCACGCCAGCGGCTCGCACAACCGCTGATTCATGCCGATGTCCAGATCGGTCATCACGAAGACCGGCGTCTGCAACCGGTCGGCCAGGTCGAGCGCAGAGGCAGCGTGCTCGAAGCACTCGGCCGGATCCTGCGGCAGCAGCATCACGTGCTTGGTGTCGCCGTGCGACGCGTAGGCACACGAGATCAGGTCGGCCTGCTGGGTGCGCGTGGGCATGCCCGTGGATGGCCCGCCGCGTTGCACGTCGATGATCGTGAGCGGGATCTCGGCGAAGTAGGCCAAGCCGATGAACTCGGTCATCAGCGAGACACCAGGCCCTGAGGTGGCGGTGAATGCGCGCGCGCCGTTCCAACCAGCCCCGGTGACGATGCCCACCGACGCGATCTCGTCTTCGGCCTGGATGATCGCGAAGCGGTTTTCGCCGGTGACCGGGTCGACACGGTACTTGCGGCAGTAGCGCTCGAATGCCTCGGCCAGCGACGACGACGGTGTGATCGGATACCACGCACAGACGGTGGCGCCGCCGTAGACGCATCCGAGCGCCGCTGCCGCGTTGCCCTCGATGAAGATGCGCTCGCCGACCAGATCGGCACGCTTCACCTTCAGGCCCATGACCGGGCTCTGGGGCGGCCGCAGATGGTCGGTGGCGAAGCTGCGGCCAGCGTACAGCGCACGCACGTTGCTCTCGAGCAGGCGCTCCTTGCCCTTGTACTGCTCGCCGAACAGGCTCTCGATCACCGCGGGGTCGACATCCATCAGCACCGACAGCGCGCCCAGCACCATGATGTTCTTGAACAGCGTGCGCTGGCGCGGGTCTTCGTAGGTGGCGTTGCAGATCGCGGTCACCGGCATGCCGATGACGTTGATGTCGCTGCGAAACGCGCTCGCCGGCAGCGGCTTGGTGCTGTCGTAGAAGAGATAACCGCCAGGCTCGACCTCGGCCACGTCGGCTTCCCAGGTCTGCGGGTTCATCGCCACCGCCATATCGATGCCGCCGCGCCGGCCCAGCCACCCGTGCCCGCTGACGCGCACTTCGTACCAGGTGGGCAGGCCCTGAATGTTGCTCGGGAAGATGTTGCGTGGGCTCACCGGCACGCCCATGCGCAGGATCGCCTTGGCGAACAACTCATTGGCCGACGCCGAGCCCGAGCCGTTGACGTTGGCGAACTTGACGACGAAGTCGTTGACCGCTTCGATGCGCTTCATACCGAGACCCCCGCGCGTTGCACCGCCGGGCTGCTGTCACGGCACGCCGGGCCTGCCTTGGTGGGCTGCAGCAGGAACTTCTGCATGTCCCATGCGCCGGTCGGGCAGCGCTCGGCACACAGGCCGCAGTGCAGGCAGACGTCTTCGTCCTTGACCATCACGTTGCCGGTCTTCAACGGCGCACCGACGTACAGATCCTGCGTGGTGTTGGTCGCGGGCGCCATCAGCCGCGCGCGCAATTCGGCCTCGTCACCGTTGTGGGTGAACGTGATGCAGTCCATCGGGCAGATGTCGACGCAGGCGTCGCACTCGATGCACAGCTTGTCGGCGAACACCGTCTGCACGTCGCAGTTCAGGCAACGCCGCGCTTCCTTGAGCGCCGTCTCGAGGTCGAACCCGAGTTCCACCTCGACCTTGATGCTCTTCAGCGCCTTCTCGGCCTTGGCCCACGGTACCTTGAAGCGCAGGTCGTCACTGGGTGCGTTGTCGTAGCTCCACTCGTGGATGCCCATCTTCTGCGACATCATGTTCACGAACGGCGCCGGACGGCGCGTCACGTCCTCGCCGTGCAGCAGGCGATCGATCGACACCGCCGCCTCGTGGCCGTGCGCCACCGCGGTGATGATGTTCTTGGGCCCGAGCGCCGCGTCGCCGCCGAAGAACACGTGCGGCAGCGAAGCCTGGAAGGTGACCTTGTCGAGCACCGGCAGGCCCGTGGCATCGT
>JBIODO010000275.1:0-5734 GCA_044445225.1 Burkholderiales bacterium | reverse complement strand
CTCAAGGGCCGCGGTGTGAACTTCGCCGACTACGACTTCCCGGGCTTGAAGACCGTGGAGCATGTGTGCGTGTTGGGCTCGGAGAAGGCCGCCTGGTTCGAAGACACCGAGGGCAACATCCTGTGCCTGCACGAGGACATCGGCTGACCCTCGTGTCGCCTGCGGGCGGCTGAACGGCAGCGGCGATCAGACCAGCCGCGCCAGCGTCGCCACCATCAGCGCGGCCAGCAGGTTGTGCGCCAGCGCAGCCGGCACCGTGGCACCGCTGCCCGCGAGCCACGTACCCAGGGCGAGCTGCAGACCCAGCATCAGCAGCAACGCGGCTGCGGCGCGCTGGTGCCCGCTGCGCCGCGCTAGCCACGCGGCGGGCAGCAGCGTCAGCGCCGCCGCGAGCGCGCAGGCGCGATGCAGCAGATTCACCAGCGCGCCCTGCGGGTTGATCGGCAAGGTGCTGCTCGCTTCGAACAGCGGCTCGCGCCAGGGATCGAGCAGCTGCCAGCGCCAGCCGTCGAGCGCCGCCTGGCGCACGCACTGGCTGGTGTCGCTGCAGCTGAAGGTGGACAGGCTTGCACTGAGCAGGCCGCCGAGCGCGACCTGCATCACCAGCACCGCCAACGCAGCAGCTGCCCAGCGCGCAAGGGCCGGGTGCTGTGCAGCGGCCGGCGCTTCGCGCGCGGCCAGACGCCAGCTCAACGCCAACATCGCAAAGCCGCCGAGCAGATTGCCCAGCGCGACGGCCGGCACGCGTGAGCCGGCAGTGACCCAGCCGAGGCCGGCCAGGAACAATGCCACGGCCAGCAGGCCGAGCGCCAGCGCGGCCACACTGCGTCGCACAGGCGCGGCGGTCAGCGCGCCGAGCGCCAACATGATGACCAGCAGCAGTGCCGTCGAGGCCAGGATGCGATGCGCCAATCGCGCGATTGCGACTCCGCGCACTGCCGCATCGTCGATGGCTTCGCCGCGCTGCAGCGCGCGCAACTCCTGCCCGTAGCACTGCGGCCAGGGCTCGCACCCCAGGCCCACCTTCGACAGCCGCAGGAACGCGCTCACCCCGGCGATCGCCAACACCAGCAGCGCACACACGAGTGCGATGCGGCGCAGTGCGGTGGCTGCGGTGGGCTGCCGCGTCATAGAAAGGGCAGTGACCATGGCGACGTCCTGGATTCTGACCGACCTTGCGTCACGCCCGCCGCTGCCGACGCCAGGGTCGTATGGCGTTCTTGATTTGCATTAAGTACTCGCGCGGATCGCCTCGACAGAATCGCCCGACACACCAGTCAACCCGGCGCGACGCGCCACGACATGCAAAGGAGCGAAACCATGAGCCAGTCGGACGACGCGAACGAGCCCGTGCCTTGGGTTCAGCAGTTGCTGGACAACCCGTTCCTGCTGCTGTTCCTGGGCGTGCTGGTGCCGATGGTGCTGTACACGCTGTGGGGCGTGATCGACATCCTCACGGTGCCGCTGGCCAAGTAGCCAGCCCCCGCCATTCGACAACACACACGAGAGGGACACCGACATGAGCGCCATCCTGCCGCCCGCAGAACGACTGTGGTGGAAGCATCCGCTGGATCGCGTCGAAGGGACGTGGATCGCGATTGCCTTGGTCTGGTGCCTGATCATGTTTTTCATGATGGTCGGCTGGCACATCTACGGCAAGCAGAACCTGTCCACCGAGACGTACAAGACCACGCCCGAGAAGTTCACCGCCCACGCGCAGGCGATGGTCGACCAGTACACGGTGCGCACCGAGACCGAGAACAAGACACCGGTGGTGGCGCCGCCCGCGGGCAGCGACGTCTACATGATCGCGCGGTTGTGGAACTTCTGGCCGATCCTCGAGCTGGAGAAGGACAAGACCTATCGCTTGCACCTGACCTCGCTGGACTACAACCACGGCTTCTCGCTGCAACCGGCCAACATCAACATCCAGATCGTGCCCGGTTATGAGCACGTGGTGACGGTGACGCCGAACCAGTCGGGTACTTACTCGGTGGTGTGCAACGAATACTGCGGCATCAACCATCACACGATGGTCGGCCGCATCTACGTCAAGTGATGCGGGAGGCAGCCATGTCCACCACGACGACCTATCGCACCTGCCCGCGCTCGGGCCTGCAATTCGAAGCCAATGCCGAAAAGCTGATGCTGGCCAACGCCGTAGCGGCGGTGGTGTTCCTGCTGATCGGCGGCATCCTGGCCGTCGGCGTGACGCTCACGCGATGGCCGGCCATCCACTGGCTGGCGGCCGACACCTTTTACCAGGTGCTCACCGCGCACGGCATCGACATGCTGATCTTCTGGATCATCTTCTTCGAGATCGCGGTGCTGTACTTCTGCTCGTCAACCTTGCTGCGCTGCCGGCTGGCCACGCCCAGGCTCGCATGGCTCGCCTTCGCGCTGATGGTGATCGGTGCGGTCACCAACAACGTGGCCGTCTACCAGGGCGGCTCCAGCGTGATGATGACGTCGTACGTGCCGATGATGGCGGCACCGTCGTTCTACCTCGGGCTGATCCTGTTCGCGGTGGGCGCGCTGATCGGCTGCTTCATCTTCTTCGGCACGCTGGTGGTGGCCAAGCGCGACAAGACCTACCAGGGTTCGGTGCCGCTGGTCACCTTCGGCGCCATCACCGCGGCGATCATCGCGGTGTTCACCATCGCCTCGGGCGCGATCATCCTGATCCCGACCTTCCTGCTGTCGGCCGGCGTGATCGACAAGGTCGACCCGCTGATGTACCGCCAGATGTGGTGGGCCTTCGGCCACTCGTCGCAGCAGATCAACGTGGCGGCGCACATCTCGGTGTGGTACGCGGTAGCGGCCATCGCCTTCGGCGCCACGCCGATGAGCGAGCGCGTCAGCCGCGGCGCCTTCTTGCTGTACATCCTGTTCCTGCAGCTTGCCAGCGCGCACCACCTGCTGGCCGACCCGGGACTGTCCACCGGCTGGAAGGTGGTCAACACCAGCTACTTCATGTACTTCGCGGTGTTGGCCTCGATGATCCACGGCCTCACGATCCCCGGCGCGATCGAAGTGGCGCAGCGCAAGAAGGGGCTCACCAAGGGGCTGTTCGAGTGGCTGCGCAAGGCGCCGTGGGGCAACCCGGTGTTCTCTGGCGTGTTCATCTCGATCATCGGCTTCGGTTTCCTGGGCGGCATCTCGGGCGTGATGATGGGCACCGAGCAGCTGAACATGCTGATCCACAACACCGTCTACGTGCCGGGGCACTTCCACGCCACCGTGGTGGTAGGCACGACGCTGACGTTCATGGCGCTGACCTACTTCCTGATCCCCGTGCTGTTCAGACGCGAGATGATCGCGCCGGGCCTGGCGAAGTGGCAGCCCTACCTGTTCGGCCTGTCGATGTACTTCTTCTGCCTGGTGATGATGGGCGCGGGCACGCTCGGCGTCTCGAGGCGGCATTGGGACATGGCCTTCAACGGCTCGGCACTGGCCTACGAATGGCCGGGCGCCGCCTACTTGATGATGGGCTTGGTCGGCATCGCCGGCATCGCGGCCATCGTCGGCGGCGCGATCTACATCTTCGTCACGGTGGGCTCGCTGCTGTGGGGCAAGCGGCTCGACGAAGGCGCCAAGAGCGCCAAGTTCACGCCGATCCCGCGCACCGCGCCCAGCGCCGCGGTGCAGAGCTATGGCTCGATGGGCTTCGCAGCGCCCGGCACCTTCTCGCTGGCGATGGTGTTCCTGGTGGCCTTCGTCCTGTACTACTTCATCAACTGGAAGTACCTGTCGCAGCTGTGGGGATTGAGTTGATGGGCCACCCCCGATGCGCCTTCGGCGCCTCCCCCTCAAGGGGGCGACACCAACGGACCGGCGGAGCCGGATCCGTGGTGTCCACTCGGGGATGCGCCGCTGGGGCGGCGCAGGCTGCACGAGTTCGGGCGACGCGCGGCGCGATGGAGCATTGACATGAACACCACCACTCTCGTTGCATCCAAACGGCGGACAGCCCACGTGGCGCGCGACGTGCTGGGCCTGTTCAAGCTGCGCATCGGCGTGATGATCATGGTCACCGCGCTGGTCGGCCTGGTGGTCACGCCGGGTGCGGCGTTAGGCATCGGCCAGGTCTTGGTGCTGGCACTGTCGGTGCTGGTCGCATCGTCCAGCGCCGGTGCGTACAACCAGTACTACGAGCACGACGTCGACCACCTGATGGCGCGCACGCGGCGGCGCGCCTTCGTCACCGGCGCGCTGCGGCCTACGCCGGCGTGGCTGGTGCTGATCGTCGGGCTGCTGGCTGGCGCGGTGGCGGCAGCGTGGTGGTCGCTCAACGCGATGTCAGCGTTGTTCGTATTCCTCGGAGCCTTCTTCTACGCCGTCGTCTACACGGTGTGGCTCAAGCGGCGCAGCTGGCTCAACATCGTCGTTGGGGGCTTGGCCGGCAGCTTCGCGGTGCTGGCCGGTGCCGCTGCGGTCGACCCGATGCTCGGGCCGTTGCCGCTGCTGCTGGCGCTGGTGCTGTTCCTGTGGACGCCGCCGCACTTCTGGAGCCTGGCCATCGCCAACCGCGCCGACTACGCCGCCGCTGGCGTGCCGATGCTGCCCGTGGTGGTCGGGCCCGAGCGCGCGGCGCGCGTGGTGCTGCACAGCACCGTGGCGCTGGTCGTGGCGTCGCTGCTGCCGGGGCTGTTCGGTGCCGGCTGGATTTACCTGGCGGGCGCTGCGGCAGGCGGCGCGTACTTCGTCTACCGAGCCTGGCAACTCGCGCGTGCGCCGAGTCGGGCCACGGCGATGGCCTCGTTCTTCGCGTCGCTGGCGCAGTTGAGCCTGCTGCTGGCAGCGGCGACCCTCGACGGGTTGGTGCGGTGACACGAGGCAGGCTGTCGGCGTTGTGGCTGGGGCTCGCTTGCGCGATGGGCGCCGCCGGCTCGCAGACGCTCGCCCAGCCCGCGCTCGACCCCGATGCCGCGCTGCGCGCCAGCCAGGCCGCCGTCGGCCACCAGCTCGACGAACACACGCTGCTCGACGCCCAGGGCCAGCCGGTGCGGCTGTCGTCGTACCGCGGCAAGCCGTTGCTGGTGAGCTTCATCTACACCGGCTGCTTCCAGGTCTGCCCCACCACCACGCGCTCGCTGTCGCAAGCCGTCGATGCCTTGACCCAGGCGTTTGGCGCCGACAAGTTCAACGTGGTCAGCGTCGGCTTCAACCAGCCGTTCGATTCGCCGCAGGCGATGCGCGCGTTCGCCAAGCAGATGCGCGTCGATGCGCCGAACTGGGATTTCTTGAGCCCGCCGCCGGCCAGCGTGGACGCGCTGACGCGCGACTTCGGCTTCAGCTACGTCGCCACGCCGGCCGGCTTCGACCACGTGCTGACGGTGAGCGTGGTCGACCCCGCGGGCAAGGTCTACCAGCAGGTCTACGGCGAGCGCCTGTCGGGCGACATGCTCGGCGAGCCGCTGCGCCGGCTGCTGCGCGACAACCCGCTGCCGGCCGACACCGCGCTTGATTCACTGGTGCGGCGCGTGCGGCTGGTGTGCACCGTGTACGACGCCAAAACGGGCACCTATCGCACCGACTACGGCCTGCTGTTCGAGGTGGCCGGCGGCGTGACCTTCGCGCTGGCGATGATGTGGTTCTTGGTGGGCGAGTGGCGCACCCAGCGACGGGCGCGCCGCCGCGCGCCGCCAGCGGCCGGCGCCGTAGCGCCGCCCGCACCGCCCACGCCACTGACAAGTTAGGGCACGCAGCGCACGGCGCGTTTGCGAGTTCGCCT
>JBIODO010000274.1:0-5806 GCA_044445225.1 Burkholderiales bacterium | reverse complement strand
TGGCCGATGCCATTGAGCGCGCGGCTCTCGTGCGCGCTGCCCACGCGCACGAACACGCTGACGCCGGCCGTTTGCAGGTGCGGCGTGGCCGACGCCACCACCCGCACGCCGTTGGCCAGCGTGTGCATCGCACCTGGCGCGGCTGAATGGCGGATAGGCGCGGGCTCCAGGTGCGGTCGCATCGTCGGGCATGCTACAGCGGCGCCACCGGGATGCAGACCTGGCAATCGAACACGCCGCTGGCCGCGTCGTAGCTCGACCCCTGCGGGTAGAACTCGAAGCAGGGGCGGCCGTCGAGCTGCAACTGGCTCGCAGGCAACCAGTCGCGCAGCAGACGTGTCCACGCCAGGAACACCTGCTCCGAGGTTCCCTTGAAGGGCATCACCGCGTAGCGCCCGCCGGGCAGCGTGGTGATCAGCGCGGCGGCTGACGGCGTGTAGTCGCCCGCCACTTCGACGCAGGCGTCGTAGCGGCAGTGTGCCGGCTCGGTGATGCTCGGGTCATCGTGGCTGATGCCGTAGCGTGCCTGCCCCATCAAGCCGTCGGCCGCCATCCACGGCGCCACCTGCTGCATCCAAAAGCGAGAGATCGGCTCGCCGTAGGGCCCGACGTGCCGCATGTACGCCACCCGCTGCGGCGCCCGCTCGATCAGTTTCACATCCATGGGAAGCTCCTCGCGTTGTGGAAAGGAGCTTGCAGTGTTGGCCGCCGAGCCGGCGCCCGCCTGATCGGCCTTGCGTTGTGCCTGATCGCGCTTGCTGTGAGGAAATGGGCGCGATCGCCACACGCTGGGCGCACAGCCGAATCGCGCCTTGAACGCGCGCGAAAAAGCCTCACCCGAGCCGAACCCGACCGACAGCGCCACCTGCAGCACCGACAGTCGCGGCTGCGCGGCCAGCCGGCTCGCGGCCTGCTCGACGCGCCGCCTGCGCAAGTAGTCACCGAGTGTTTCGCCAGTCCAAGCCGCAAACAAGCGGTGAAAGTGATACGGCGAGAAGTGCGCCACCGCGGCCAGCGAGGCCAGATCCAGCGGCTGGTCGAGTCGGCGATCGATGGCCTCGATCACCCGGTGCATCCGCCGCTCGTATTCGATGCGCGAATCGCTGGTAATCACCTATGTCCTGCGCGTTTCGTCGCTGTTGCGACCGATTGTGAACGAACGCCGAAACGCCACGGTGCACTGCACGTCGGCGTTGGCCACAAATTACCCCACCCCGTAAAGCTGTAAGACCTTACAGATTGCGCGCCCGACGGCGCCCGGGCTTCAATGCATCAGCGAGTTGTGAGGGGCAACATGACTCCAATACAACGATGCGTGGGACACCCGAACACGGGCGACAAGGATTCGGCAAGGTGGGCGCCGACGCTTCAGTGCTTTCGTGCGACTCCGCACAAGCGAGCAGTTTGGGACAAACCGGCGGGCCGTCCTGCTCACGACCAAGCCATCGCTTGATCGACAGGTCCGCTTCGATCGCGCTGCAGCAAGGCTCGACTTGAGAACCGCGCGCATTGCCATCGTGGGGATGGGTCCGCGCGGCCTGACGGTGCTCGAGCGGCTGGTGGCCAATGAGCGGGTGCACAGATCCGGCACGCTTGACATCTACATTTTCGATCCCAACCCGCCGGGCGTCGGCTGCCATGACCCAGACCAAGCCGGCCACCTCCTGGTAAACACGGTGGCCGGGCAGATCACCCAGTTTTCCGATTCGACGCTGCGCAATGCAGGACCGATTCTGGAAGGGCCTTCGTTTCATGAGTGGCTGGCCGCGGAGAATCTGCGCAAGGGCACCGGAAACCAGACGTCGCCCGACGCGTACTACTCCAGGGCTGCGTTCGGCCGCTATTTGCACTGGTGTTATCACTACCTGGTCGCGTTGGCGCCCTCCAACCTCAACATCACTCTTTTTCGCAACGAGGTCCTGGGCATCGATCGGGTCGACGAATCCTGGATCCTGCGCACCAGTGCCGGCTCCATCTGGACCGACTTCGTGGTCCTGGCCACCGGCCACACCAAGGCAGCCGCGCGCAGTCGGCTGCCGATGTCGGCCGGGACGCTGGTCATTGACGATCCCTATCCGATCCGCGAGCAGCTCGCCTGCGTCTCACCCGGCATGACGGTAGGCCTCGAAGGCCTCGGGTTGACCAGCATGGACTTGATCTCGGAGCTGACTGTGGGTCGCGGCGGGCGCTTCCATGTGGACGACTCGGGGCGGTACACCTACAGCGCATCGGGACGCGAGCCGCATCTGGTGGCCTACTCGCGCTCCGGCCTGCCGCTGACCGCGCGTGGGCGCAACCAGAAGGGCGTCTCGACGCAATACCGCGCGCAGTTCCTCAAGCTGGATGTGGTGCGCGCGATGCGCGCCCAGCGCAAGTTGGACTTCAGGAGCGACATCCTGCCCCTGCTCTGGGCCGACATGCAGTATGCGTACTACGAGGCCTACGCCCGCCTCAAGCGCGACACCTTGCTGTCCGTGCTCTTGCTCAATCAGTTCATGGCCACTGATTCAGCGGCGCAGCGTGACGAGATGGTGCGCCAGTACATTCCCGAAGAGGACCGGCTCGATTGGGAATCGCTGGTCGACCCGGTCCCTGCTCAAGCGCTCAGTTCGGGGCCGGCGTTCGACGCGTGGCTGCGAGGGCACATCGAGGCCGACCTGATCGAGGCCGCGAGCGGCAACGTCGACAGCCCCATCAAGGCAGCGTGTGACGTCGTGCGAGACCTGCGCGACAACCTGCGCGCGGCCATCGACTTCGCCGGCTTGTCAGAGCCGTCTCATTGCTGGCTGATGACCGAGTTTGTGCCGTTCATGAACCGCATCGCAGTAGGCCCGCCGGCGTCGCGCATGGCCGAACTGCTGGCGCTTGTGGACGCAGGCGTGGCCGACATCGGATTCGGGCCCGGTGCGCGCTGCGTCAGGTCCACCGAGGGGCGCTGGAAGATCGTGTCGACGCACTGGCCCGAGCGCCAGAAGTCGGTCGACGTGCACATCCGAGGTCGGGTCTCGATCCATAGCCCTGCCGATGACAGCTCGTCGTTGCTGCGTGGCCTGCTGTCCGATGGGCATGCCCGCCTGTTCACGAACGGCCACTTCCATCCTGGAGGCATTGAAGTCGACCGCAACTTCAATGTCGTGAGCGCCTCTGGTGCCCCGACTGCCAACCTGTGGGCGCTCGGCATTCCGACCGAGGGCCCGAAGTTCTACACATTCGTGGTACCTCGCACGGGCGTGAACTCCACGGCGCTGGTCGACGCCGGGCGCGTGGTGCTCGACCTGCTCGGGCAGATCGGGCACCGGCACGCGCCTGCACCGGTCGAAAGAGACGACGCACCGGTGCCGACGACCGAATACGCTTCTGCGTTCGCATCCATGTACGCGACGCTCTGAGCCATGCGACGCGCGCTGAACGGACTCAGCCTGGCCGGGCTGGCCGCGACTCTGGTTGGCAACGGTGTCGGGCGCTTCGCTTTCATCGCGCTGATGCCTGCGGTGATCGATGCCGCGTGGTTTTCGAAGGCGCAAGCCTCGCACCTGAGCGTGGCCACGCTGCTGGGCTACATCCTCGGTGCATGGTGCTCCGACAGGCTGGCCCGCCGCTGGTCCTCGTCGACATTGATTCGCTGGTGCATGCTGCTGACCGCGATCAGCTTCTATGCGTCGGCGTTCGCCGGCTGGCCGCTCGCGTGGTACTACGCCTGGCGCCTCGTGGCAGGCGCGTGCGGGGCGGTCCTGATGGTGCTGCCCGCGCCGGTCGTGCTGCCCAGGCATGACGCATCGGTGCGTGCACGCGCGAGCGCCGTGGTGTTCTCGGGCGTGGGCCTCGGTGCTGCGCTGTCTGGCTTGCTGGTGCCCGCCCTGATCGGCGGTGTCGGGCTGACGCTGGTGTATGGACGCGCCTCGTTGCCGCTGGTCTTCAAAGGCGTGACGGGCGCCTGGCTGGGCCTGGGCACCGTGTGCCTCATCCTGACGATCGTCTCGTGGCGTCGCTGGCCCACGGACGCCGGGGCGGCCTCCGCGCCTGCCGCATCTGCGACCCCCGTGCCCGCACCACCAAGCCATGCGGTGGCCGTGCGCCTCATCGTGGCCGCGCACGCGCTCAACGCGGTGGGCTACCTGGCGCACACCATGTTCCTCGTCGACTACGTCGTGCACGAGGTTGGCGCTACGCTCGCAGCGGGTGGCTTCTATTGGTCGATGTTTGGTCTCGGTGCCGCCGTGGGTCCGATGATCACCGGCCCGCTGGCAGACCGATTCGGGACCAAGCGGTGCCTGGCCGTCGGCTTTGCGGCGAAGTCGCTCGCCGCGATCCTACCGGTCTGGTCAAGTGGCCCGTCGATGCTGCTTGCATCGGCTCTGCTGATGGGTGTGTGCACGCCTGGCCTGCTGGCGCTCGTGTCGGCCTACACCCTGGAGACGGTCGGCGCAAAGGAGTACCGGCCGGCATGGGGCCAGGCGACCTTCGGTTTCTCCGTCGCGCAGGGCCTTGGCGGATTCGCAATGGCCATCGCCGCGAGCCACCTCGACAGCTACAAGCCCCTGATGATGGCCAGCGCGCTGGCGCTCGTGGGCGCCATTGGCTGCCTGCTTGCCATCCCTACCCGGCGGGTGGTCGCTGTGACGCCCGCCGACGCAACCGGAGCCTCGCCATAGGCCCGCCGGGTGCCCATGTCATGTGAAAAGTCCCAAAACGTACGCAGCCGCGAGTCCACTTGACAGTGGTGCCGGATAAACTGGACCGTCACTGGCCAATGTTGCCAATGGTCACAAGATTCGGACAACCGAAAGGCGTTGGGAGACTTTGATGATCAAGTTTTCAGCAAGAGCACTGTGGATTGCCGCGGTTGCCCTGAATCTCTTCATGGTTGGCACTGCCGCCGCGCAGATTCGCATCGGCCAGACGACCGGCGTCACAGGTCCCGTCGCCGCGCCCGTGAAGGAAATCAACATCGGCGCGATGCTCTATCTGGACTACATCAATGCCCAGGGCGGCATTGCCGGCCAGCCCATCGAACTGGTGACGCTGGACGACAAGAACCAGGCGCCGCTGTCGGCCGAGAACGCGAAGAAGCTGGCGGCGGATCCGCACGTGGTCGCCTTGTTTCTCAACCGCGGCACCCCGCATGCACAGGCGATGCTGCCCGTGCTTGAGGAGGCGCGCATCGTTCTGCTGGCGCCATCCACCGGCGCGATGGTGCTGCACAAGCCGGTTCACCCCTATGTGTTCAACGTCAGGGCCACGTATCAGCGCGAGGCCGAGAGCCTGACGCGACACTTGGGTATGGCGGGCTTGGACCGCGTCGGCATCTGCTACGTGGACGATTCGTTCGGTTTGGATGCCCTCCAGGGCGCCCTGAATGTCTACAAGGCGGCTGACGGGCAACCCGCGCTGAACGAGAAGATCGACAAGTTCAAGCCCGACTACACAAAGTGCGTCGAGCGGACGCTCGCCACCAAGCCGCTCGGCCTGGTCATCATCGGCACCACCGTGTCGGTTGCCGCCGGCGTGAAAGCCATCCGGGATGCCGGTTCACGAGTCACGATCGGCACCCTGTCGAACAACGCCGCGAAGGGTTTCATCGATGCCTTGGGGGAGTACAAGACCGGGGTCATCGTCAGCCAGGTGTTTCCATCGGAGCGCCGACTTGCGGTCCCGATGATCGCGGAGGCAGCGCGCCTTGGGTCAGCAAAGAACATTCAGACGCTGACCCCCGCCATGATGGAAGGGTATGCCGCCGCCAAGACCCTGGTGCTGGCGCTCAAGCGAACGGCCAAGGACAAGGACGGCATCACCCGCGCCTCGTTCA
>JBIODO010000273.1:0-5807 GCA_044445225.1 Burkholderiales bacterium | reverse complement strand
TCCGGCGACGACCCGCACCTGGAGACCGATTCGCAGTTCGGCGTCACGCGCTCGCTGGTCGCACACTACGTGCTGCACGATGCGGCCAGCCAGCCGGCGCCGGCAGCCGACGTGACCGGGCCGTGGTATTCGCTCGATCGCTGCTTCGTCGTGCAGCGCGGCGACGCCGCATTGCCCAAGCCGCCGATCACCGGCAAGGCCGAGGGGCCGCGGCCAAAGCTCGAAGTGCTGTCGCGACGACGCTGAGAGCCGCCTCGGCAGGCTGCGCGATCAAGGTCGCCACGCGCGTGACGCCGCCACCCCGACGCCGCGTCGAGCTGCGGCGCCGCGGGCCGCAGCGCAAGCCGCTACAGCGACGACTTGCGCGCCGTCTCGGCAGCCGCCTTGTCGGCGACCTTGGTGGTCTGCGTCTTCTTCGACGCGACAGGCTTCGCTGCGGTCGACACTGGCGCCTTCGCTACAGCCACCGGCTTGCTTTGCACGCTCGCCTGGTCATCCTTGACGTCGTCGGCCGGGCAGGCCAACGCACCTGCACCGACGAAGGCGAGCGCGATCGACAACAGCTTCATGGCAACTCCAGCGAGGTCGTGTGGGGTGCAAGACTAGGCCGTATCGCGCGCCGGATCAAGTCCCTGCTGGCTTGTCGCGGCGTGTCTCGACGCCGCGCCCCTGGCTGGTGCCGCGTTTGCTGGGCGCGGCGCCCCGGCGCAGCCATGGCAGCCTACGGCCCGAGGCCAGCACTTGCTCGATGTCGTCGCGCGCGCTGTCGATCAGCTTGAGGCTGGCGCGCTCGGCGTGCGCCGGCTTGTGCGCGATCACCGCGTCGAGCACGGCGCGGTGCAGCGGCAGCGACGACGCGGGACCGTTGAGCAGCGAGGTCGAGATCTCGAAGCTGGTGCGCAGCAGCGCGCCGATGGCTTTGCTCATCTGCACCATCATGCGGTTGCCGCCGGCACGCAGCAGCCCCTGGTGGAAGCGCAGATCGCTGGCCACGTAGTCGCCGCCGTGTTCGACCGCCTGCTTCATGCCGGCATAGGCCGCTTCGATCTCGGCGATGTCGCTGGCGGTGGCGCGCTCGGCGGCCATGCGCACGGCCGCGGGTTCGACCACGCGGCGCAGCTCCTGCAGGTCGCGCAGGAATTCGCGCGTCAACCCGGCGTGGGTCTGCCAGGCAACGACGTCGGGATCGAACCAGTTCCAGTTGTCCGCGGGCAGCACGCGCGTGCCGACCTTGGGGCCGGCCACCAGCAACCCCTTGGCGGCCAGCGACTTGACCGCCTCACGCACCACGGTGCGGCTGACGCCCAGCTCGTTGCACAGCAGCGGCTCGGCCGGCAGCGTGGCACCCACCGCATAGCGCCCGGCAACGATGGCCTCGCCGATGCGATCCATCGTGTGGCCATGGGCGTTCTTGATCACCACGGCCAAGGGCGGCTGCACCGCGCGCGGTGGATCACGTCGCATGGGGGCGGCTCAGCCAGGCCAGCGAGTCTTGCAGCAAGGTCTGCGGCGCACGCGCGATGTCGAGCGTGAGCGCGTGCTCGTCGGCCTGCGGCGGCTCGAGTGTGGCCAGCTGGCTGGCCAGCAGCGACGGCGGCATGTAGTGACCGCTGCGCCCGGCCATGCGTTGCGCCAGCAGCTGCGGCGTGCCAGCGAGGTACACCAGCGCGAGGTCGTTCGCTGCTTGACGCAGCGTGTCGCGGTAGCTGCGCTTGAGCGCCGAACACGACAGCACCACCGTTTCGCCGCCTTGCCGCGCCGCACCGAGCCGCGCGCTCAAGGTGCGCAACCAGCCTTCGCGGTGGGCATCGGTGAGCGCGACCCCGGCGGCCATGCGCGCCACGTTGTCGGGTGGATGGAACGCGTCGCCCTCGAGAAAGGTGGCCCCCAGGTGCTGCGCCAGCGCGGCGCCGAGCGTGCTCTTGCCGCTGCCGCAAACGCCCATCACGACGACGATCGAAGGCACGCGGTTTCAGCTGAGCCGCCGGCCACTGGTCTGATCAAACACATGAGCGTGTGCGGCGGCGATGTCCAGGTGCACGGTGTCGTCGGGTCGCGCGGCCGTGCGGCCATGCATCACCAGCGTCAGCTGCGCGTCGCCCACCTGCAGCAGCAGTTCGGTCTCGGCACCCGTGGGCTCGACCACGAACACCTTGGCCGCGATGCCGGCATCGGCCAGACTCAGGTCGCCCGGCCGGATGCCGTAGCTCACGGCCTGGCCGTCGCTGCCGCTCACCGTGCTCGGCACCGGCCAGCGCGAGCCCAGGGCCTCGACGTAGGCGCCATCGGTGCCGCGGCGCAGCGTGCCGGCCAGCACATTCATCGCCGGCGAGCCGATGAACTGTGCGACGAACAGGTTGCCCGGCTTGTCGAACAGCTCCAGCGGCGTGCCGATCTGCTCGACGATGCCGTCGTGCATCACCACGATGCGGTCGGCCATCGTCATCGCCTCGATCTGGTCGTGCGTGACGTACACGGTGGTGGTCTTCAGCCGCTGGTGCAGCGCCTTGATCTCGGCGCGCATCGCGACCCGCAACTTCGCGTCGAGGTTCGACAGCGGCTCGTCGAACAGGAACACCTTGGGGTCGCGCACGATCGCGCGGCCCATCGCCACGCGCTGGCGCTGGCCGCCCGAGAGCTCGCGCGGATAACGATCGAGCAACTGGTCGAGGTTGAGAATCTGCGCGGCGCGCATCACCCGCTCGTCGGTGATCGCCTTCTCCGCGTTGCGCAGGCGCAGCGAGAAGCCCATGTTCTCGCGCACCGTCATGTGCGGGTACAACGCGTAGCTCTGGAACACCATCGCGATGTCGCGGTCCTTGGACTCCAGCTCGTTGACCACGCGGCCGTCGATCACGATCTCGCCGCCGGAGATGTCTTCCAGCCCGGCCAGCATGCGCAGCAGCGTGCTCTTGCCGCAGCCCGAAGGACCCACCAGCACGACGAACTCGCCGTCGCTGATGTCGAAGCCGATGCCGTGGATGACCTCGACTTTGCCGAAGGCCTTGCGGATGTTCCGGAACGTGACTGAAGCCATGTCAGTGGCGCCCGGCCGTCCGAAGCCACTGACGCGCCAGCGGGCTTGCAGGCCCGCCGGCCTTCGCCAGCCACTCGCAAGCGCGCAGGCGCTTGCTCGGTGCGGGCTCAGCCCCCTCGGGGGGCAGCGAGCGAAGCGAGCTTGGGGGTTGTTTCATGTCAACTCTTCACCGCGCCTGCGGTCAGGCCGGAAACCATGTAGCGCTTGAACGCGTAGTAGATCGCCGCCGGCGGCAGCGCGTAGATGAAGCCGGTGGCCATCAGCAGCTCCCATGGCGAATCGTCGGCGGACAGGAAGTTGCCCAGGGCCACCGCGAGCGTGACGTCGGTGTCCTTCGACAGCAGCAGGAACGCGTAGAGGTATTCGTTCCACGCCAGCAGCAACGCATAGGTGCCCACCGCGACCAGCGAAGGCAGCATCAGTGGCAGATACACGAGCCGGAACAGTTGCAGTGGGCTGGCGCCGTCGATGCGCGCGGCCTCGTCGAGCTCCCACGGCAACTTGTCGGACGCCTGCTTGAGCACCCAGATGCAGTACGGCGAGGCGATCGTCACCATCGCCAGGATCAGCGCCCACTGGTTGTTGAGCAGGCCGTAGACGCTCATCGTCTTGTACATCGGCACCGCCAGGAACGCGGCGGGTATGAAGTAGGTGAACAGCGCCAGGTTCATCACCGTGCGCCCGCCGACGAGCTTGAGCCGGCTGATGGCGAACGCGGCGCAGGTGGCGATGAACAGCGTCAGCACGGCGACCGCGACCGCGATCACCACCGAGTTGAACAACTGCAGCCAGAAGTGGTTGAGATAGAAGTGCTGCTCGCGAAAGACGATGGTGAAGTTCTGCAGCGTCGGCTCTTTCGGCCACAGTCGGCCGGAGGTGGCCGAATCCTTCGACGAGATCGCGAACAGGAACAGGTGGTACACCGGGATCATCGTCCACAGGAACACCGGGACGCCGATCAGCAGCAGCCTGGCCTCGGTGCTAACCTTCTTCCAGCTGAAGCGGCTCGTGCTCATTTGCTGAGCCGCTTCATCATGAAGTACACCAGCGGCAGCACCAGCGGCAGCGAGACCACGATCGCCGCCATCGACAGATCGACCTGGTCCAGCCGCAGATAGCGGATGCCCAGCGTGGCCAGCACGTGTGTCAGGTCGGCCGGGCCGCCGCCGGTGAGCAGGTAGACGCTGTTGAAGTCGCCCAGCGTCCAGATCATCGACAGGATGGTCGACGTGAGGTACAGCGAACGCATCGCCGGCCAGGTGATGAAGCGGAACTTCTGCCAGCTCGTGGCGCCGTCGACGCTGGCCGCCTCGTACTGCTCACCGGGGATCGCGAGCCGGCCCGCGACCAGGATCAGGGTCCAGAACGGCAGCGACTTCCACACGTGCATCAGCATCGAGAAGCTGAGTGCCAGCGTCGGGTCGTTGAGCCAGTTCGGCCCGTCCAGCCCGGTGAGCCTGAAGATGGTGGTGTTGATCACGCCCCATTCGGGGTTGAGCATGAAGCGCACCGACAGGATGGTCGGGATCGACGGCACCGCCCACGGGATGATGAAGATCACCGACAGCACGCTGATCCACCAGCGCTTCTGCACGAAGAACCCCGACAGCACGAGCGCGACCACCATCTTCAGATTGATCGCGACGACGATGAAGATCACCGTGTTGATCGCGGTGCGCAGGAAGATCGGGTCTTCGAACAGCCGCTCGTAGCTCGATGGGTGGCGCGCCAGCCACAGGCCGTAGCCCACCGGATAGAGCACGAAGATCAGGAACACCGCCAGGTACGGCAGCACCAGCATGCGGCCCCAGAACGCCCACGGGCTCAGGGGCCGGGCGGTCGGTGCGGGGACGGCGACGACAGCACTCATGGTGTCTGCGGCATGGCCGACAGGGCGGTTGGCGGTCTTTGCGCGCGGCGGCCGTTGTGCGGTCGCCGCGCGCGTGGCTCTCGCCTACTCGGGCGACCCCGCCACTGTCTTGATGCGCGCGATCATCTCGTCGGTCGCCTTGTCCACCGGCACCTTCTCGTTGAGGATGCGGTTCATCGCCTTGGCCCACACGTTCTCGTTGTTGAGCACGGTGAACTTGTAGTTCTTGGTGAACTCGAACGGCACCGTGCCGCTCATGAACTGGTTGTAGACGGCCAGGCGATGCGGGTCGGACTTCCAGAACGCGCTTTGCTGCGCGTTCTTGGTCACCGGGAACCAGCGGCCGAGCGAGCCTTCGACATACGGCGTGAGGTTGGCTTCGTCAAGGAAGAAGGCGACGAACTTCTTGGCGTTGGCCTTGTTCTTGGAATCCTTGAAGATCACGCCGGTCTTGACCGCGGCACGGTACACGAACTTGCTGCCATCGGGCTTGTTGGGCCAGCCCGCGGTGGCGATCAGCTCGGTGTAGTTCTTCTTGGCGACCGCACGCTGCTCGGCCGTCAGCGTGGTGTTGTTCATGTCGTCGAGCCACTTGGCGGCGATCGAGATCGTCGCGTTGTGGGTCATCACGGTCGTCTTGTTGTGGAAGGCGACGTTGTTGTCCGGATCCTTCCAGCTGGTGGACGACGGCGGCGAGCAACCCTTGGCGTAGACGGCGGTGTAGTCGGTCAGCGCGTTGATCAGGCCCTGGCGCACCGACGGGTCATCGACCAGCAGCCGCCCGGAATCGTTGACCAGCTTGACGTTGTAGCCGTCCATGAAGGTCAGGAACGAGAAGAACGAGTCGCTCGAGTCGACGCCCAGCGGCTGTCCGATGCCGAACGCGCGGTTGCCGGTCTT
>JBIODO010000272.1:0-5810 GCA_044445225.1 Burkholderiales bacterium | reverse complement strand
GGTCTTCAAGTCGCTGGGGTCGAGGTGCGAGAACTGCGAGACGAAGCGATGCCGCGCCTCGGCTGCTGCGCGGCCGAGCGAGCTGCCGCCGAGCACCGCCTCGATGAAGAAGCGGCACAGCAGGTCGGCCTGGCCATTGCCCTCGCTGGGTCCGTAGGCGACGGTGGTGCTGCCGAAGAAGCCGTAGGCGCCTTCGCGCAGGTAGGTGCTGCAGATGCCGGGTTTGCCGCCGGCGTCGGCGGGGTCGTAGAGCTCGGCGCCGTAACAGCATTCGGCCGCGATCACCGTGCCCTCGGTGACCTTGGCGCGCAACTGTGCCGAGTCGTGTGCGGTGAAGTAAGTCTGCTCCGGAAATTCGCCGAGGAAGATGGGCGTCAACGTGTTGCCGTGGCAATTGATGAAGTGCACGCGCGGTGCAAGCTGCGCCTTGCTCCACTTGGGCCCATCGGGTGGCGAAGTCAACAGTTTCGTGCCGCTGCCGAAAGTGGTCTCCACCGACAGCCGGGTTGATTTTTGCCAGGTCTTGGCGCTGAGCGCGAACGGGTCGCCGTACTGCGAGCGCTCGCGCGTACGGTATTTGGCCGCGATGCTGAGCAAGCTCAGCAGCAGTGCAGGATCGCTGGCGCCGAGTTGATCGGGGATGCGGCCCACCACCCGCGTCGGGCCGAGAAAGCGCGCCGGGTCGCGGCTGTAGGGCACGTCGCACGCATAGGGCAGGTCGGAGGGCACGCTGCGGTCTTCGTCGGCCATCGGATTGCTCAGCACGATGTGCGGCACCACGTCAGGCGCGCCGAGGATCACGATGTAGTCGGGCTCGTGCTTCTTGGCGATGGCGTCGATCGCCGCCTTGGCGCCACGCTGGTCGCGCGAGCTGCTCACGGCGCGGCCGCGCACGGCCTTCATGTCGGCGCTCGAGTCGATCGCGATCAGCTTGCTGTTCAACCCCCGCGCCTTGTCGCTCGCCGCCAGTGCGGCCAGCGCGGCCTTCACCTTGCCGTAGGCGCTGCCGTACTTGGCCTTGAGCGCCGTCACGTTGGTGACGATGACTTTGTCGATCGGCATGGTGTGCTCCTTCGGACAGCTGCGAACCGCTCGCCCGCTCGCGCTGCCGCGTGCCCGCTTGTAGCGGCGCGGTCGGGCCGTCGCCATCCCTAGTTGGCGCGCCGCAAGCCCCTGCAGCGCACCGCAGGCGCGGCCGCGCGTATGCTGCGCTGCCGAGGAGGGGACGCCGTTGACATCAGCCCGCCCGTTCCAGCTGCACGTGCCCGATGCGGCGCTCGCCGACTTGCGCGAACGCCTCGCGCGCACCCGCTTTCCCGACCAGGCGCCCGGCGAGCCGTGGGCTCAGGGCACACCGGTCGCGTACTTGCAAGAACTGGTCGCCTATTGGCGTGACCGTTTCGACTGGCGTGCGCAAGAGGCGCGGCTGAACGCGCTGCCGCAGTTCAAGGTGCCATTGCACGGCATCGAGTTGCACTACCTGTGCGTGCCTGGCCAGGGCCCTGATCCATGCCCGCTGTTGCTCTCGCACGGCTGGCCGGGCTCGGTGTTCGAGTTCCTCGAACTGATTCCGCGCCTCACCGACCCGGCTCGTTTCGGTGGCGATGCGGCCGACTCGTTCACCGTGGTCGCGCCGTCGCTGCCCGGCTACGGGTTGTCGTTCGAGCCGGGGCAGGCGCGCTTTGGCATCGAGGCGATCACCGATTGCCTGGCCGATCTGATGACCGACGTGCTCGGCCACCGGCGCTTTGCCGCGCAGGGCGGCGATTGGGGCGCGTTCGTCACGTCGCGGCTGGGTGCCGTGCATGCGCACAAGGTGATCGGCATCCACGTCAACCTGCTGACGGTGCGGCGTGATCCCAAGATGCTGGCCAACCCGACGCCCGAAGAGCAGCAGTTCCTGCGCGAGCTCGACCGCTGGCTCAAGGAGGACACCGGCTACCAGTGGATCCAGGGCACGCGGCCGCAGACGCTGGCGTTCGGCTTGAGCGATTCGCCGGCCGGGCTGGCGGCATGGATCGTCGAGAAGTTTCGCGCCTGGTCCGACTGCGGCGGCGACGTGGAGAGCGTGTTCACCAAGGACCAGATGCTGGCCAACATCGCGCTGTATTGGTTCAGCGGCGCCATCGGCTCGTCGTTCTGGCCGTACTACGCACGCATGCACGGGCCGTGGCCGATTCCCGATGCGGGCGTGGCGGCGCCGATGGGGTATGCGCAGTTTCCGCGCGAGATCCTCAAGCCGCCGCGCTCGTTGGCGCAGACGATGTACAAGGACATCCGCCGCTGGAGCGTGATGCCGCACGGCGGGCACTTCGCCGCGATGGAGCAGCCGCAGGCGCTGGCACGCGAGATGGTCGAGTTCTTCAGGCCGTTGCGCGGCCGCTAACGGCGCGCAACGCGCTCGCGGCCCGCGTGCGTGAGGTCACCGAGCGCGGCTCGCAAGCCGCCCGCGCCGCGGTCAGGCTCAGATGCCGAGAATCTTCTTGGCCTCTTCGAGCGACTTCAGCGAGTCGTCGTGCTTGCCGGCCTTGTGCTGCGCTTCGCCTTCGGCGCGCAGCTGCTTGACCTTGGCAGCGTCGGCGTCGCTGAGCTGGGGATGGGTCGCCAGCTTGGCGTCGATGGCCTTCATTTCGTTGGGGCAGTGGTAGGCCAGCGCCAGCCCGGCGCTGCTGGCGAGCACCGTTGCGATCAGCAGCTTCTTCATCGAGCACTCCTTCGGGTGAGGCATGGGATGCGGCGGCCACTGTAGGCGGGCGCCGCGCCGGTGACAAGACGAGGAAGCGCCGGGTGTGTAAGCCCCGGTTTGTCGATGAAGTCGCGCACGTGACGCGGCAGCCGCAGCGGCTGCGCGCGGTGTGCGAGGATCGCCGCTTTTGTGCCACCGATCCTCCATGAGCCACCTGTTTTCTCCGTACGCGCTGGGGCCGCTCGCGCTGGCCAACCGCATCGTCGTGGCGCCGATGTGCCAGTACTCGGCCGACGATGGCTGTGCCAGCGCCTGGCATCCGATCCACCTCGGGCAGCTGGCCATCTCGGGCGCCGGGCTGTTGATCATCGAGGCCACCGCGGTCGAGGCGATCGGCCGCATCACGCCGGGATGCCTGGGCTTGTACAGCGACGACAACGAACGGGCGCTTGCCGGCGTGCTGGCCAGCGTGCGGCGGTATTCACCGGTGCCGATTGCGATCCAGCTCGCGCACGCCGGGCGCAAAGGCTCCAGCGAAGTGCCGTGGCGTGGCGGCGCATTGATTGCGCCGGAGCAAGGCGGCTGGCGGCCGGTCGCGCCGTCGGCATTGCCGCACGCCGAGGGCGAAGCGGCACCGCTCGCGCTCGATGAAGCCGGGCTGGCGCGCGTGCGCCAGGCGTTCGTCGATGCGGCGCTGCGCGCACAGCGGCTCGGGCTCGATGGCATCGAGCTGCACTCGGCGCACGGCTACTTGCTGCATGAATTCCTGTCGCCGATCGCCAACCAGCGCGCGGATGCGTACGGCGGCTCGTTGCAGGCGCGCATGCGCTTTCCGCTCGAGGTGTTCGACGCGGTGCGCGCGGCGCTGCCGGCGTCGATACCGGTGGGGGTGCGGCTGTCGGCGATCGATTGGGTCGACGACGGCTGGGACCTCGAGCAAAGCATCGCCTATGGCCGTGCGCTGCGCGAGCGCGGCTGCAGCTATTTGCACGTGTCCAGCGGCGGCGTGTCGCCGCTGCAGAAGATCGTGGCCGGGCCCGGCTACCAGGTGCCCTTCGCGCAGCGGCTGCGCGAGGAGGTGGGCCTGCCCACGATCGCGGTGGGCTTGATCACCGAGCCCGCACAGGCAGAAGGCATCGTGGCCGCCGGCCAGGCCGACCTGGTGGCGATGGCGCGCGCGCTGCTCTACAACCCGCGCTGGCCCTGGCATGCCGCCGCGCAGTTGGGCGCGCAGGTGACGGCACCGCCGCAGTACTGGCGTTGCCAGCCGCGCGGGCAGGGCAAGCTGTTCGGCGACGCGCGCACCGGACAGCGCTGACGCCCGCGCGCGCCGCTGCCCGTTGCGCCTCGCTCAGGCCGTCAGCGGCGCATGGTCGACGACATCGGTGGCGTGCACGTCGGCATTGAACAGCGCGTTGCCGCCGTCCTGGATCAGGATGTTGTCGCCGGTGCCGCCGTCGAGCACATCTTGACCGGGCCCGCCGATCAACACGTCGTCACCGGCACCGCCCAGCAGCATGTCGTTGCCGTCGCCGCCGAGCACCACGTCGTCACCTTCGCCACCGTCGAGCACGATCGATGCGCCCGCCGGCAACGCGCTGGCATCGATGATGTCGTCTCCGCCGAGGCCGACGACGTGAATCTGATCGCCGGCCTCGAAGTTCTGCACCACCACTTGCGCGGCCAGGCCATCGACCACCAGCGCGCCGTTCTGCATCGACAGGTGAATCACGTCGGCATTGCTCGTTCCCTCGATGGTGACGACGTCATTGGCGGTGTCGCCGCCGCCGGTGGCAGACGAGAGGTCGACATTGACCTGCTTGACATCGGTGCCGCGCAAGTCACCGATGGTGACGTTGTCGGCGCCGCCGAGGGTGCGGATGTTGACGACCTCCATGCCGTGCAGGTCCATCGTGATGGCCCCGACGTTGCGTGTGAGGATGGCGTGCGAGCCGTTGGCCGACAACGCCATGTCCTCGCCGATGTTGGAGCCGTTGAACTGCAGCGTGTCGGTGCCGCCGTTGCCCTCGACGACGTCGCTGCCGTCGCCCGGATCCCAGCCGAACACGTCGTCGCCGGCGCCGAGGTTCGCAGTGTCGTTGCCACGGTTGCCGTCGACGAAATCGTTGCCGCTGCCGCCCAGCAGGACGTCGTTCCCGTCGCCACCCAGCAGGGTGTCGTTGCCGGTGCCGCCGTCGATCGTCAGGTTGGTCAGTGCGGCAATGCCGTTCTGGCCTGCGATCGTGTCATTGCCGTCGCCGCCCTTGACCAGCAATTGCTCAACGTCGGTGACTGAAATGGCGGGCGAGCCCGGCGTGAAGACTGCGACACCCGTGCCGTCGAACGCGATGCCGATGGTGTCGTCGCCGCCCGTGCCGTTGGCCGTGACGGTGTCGGTGCCCGCGCCGCCGTCGATCACGAAGCGATCGCCGACGCCCTGGTTATCGACGAAGACCTGCGCGCCCAACCCGTTGATCACCGACGTGCCGACTGCAAAGCCCAGCGCATCGTCGTCCGCGGTGAGCGCCACGGTGACAGTGTCGGCCGCTCCGTCGTCGCCGCCGTTGGTGCCCGACAGGTCCACGTGCACCTGATCGACGTCGGTGCCGCGCAGGTCGCCGACGACGATGTTGTCGGAGCTGCCGAGCGCGCGGATGTTGACGTTCTCCATGCCGTGCAGGTCCATCGTGATGGCACCGACGTTGCGCGTGAGCACCGCGTGCGAGCCGTTGGCGAACAGCGCCATGTCCTCGCCGGCGTTGGAGCCGTTGAACTGCAGCGTGTCGGTGCCGCCATTGCCCTCGACCGTGTCGCTGCCGTCGCCCGGGTCCCAGCCGAACACGTCGTCGCCGGCGCCGAGTTGCGCCACGTCGTTGCCGCGGTTGCCATCGACGAAGTCGTTGCCGCCGCCGCCGAGCAGGACGTCGTTGCCGTCGCCACCCAACAGGGTGTCGTTACCTGCGCCACCGTCGATCGTGAGCTGAGTCAGCGTGGCGATGCCGTTTTGACCAACGATGGTGTCGTTGCCCGCGCCGCCTTGGATCACTAGCTGCTCGACGCCGGCAACCTCGATGGCGGGTGCGCCTGGCGCGAAGACCGCGACATCGGTGCCGTCCAATGCGAT
>JBIODO010000271.1:0-5821 GCA_044445225.1 Burkholderiales bacterium | reverse complement strand
GGCGTGGTGAGACCCCAGCTGATCGCGGGCACCATCGGCCCGGACGCGATGGCCCTGGGTGGCGCATTGCTGCCGCTGCACGCCAGCTATGCGCCGGATCGAGACCTGTTCCTGAAACTGGGTGCATGAGCGCTTGGTCGAGTTGCGCGGTCTTGAGATCTGGCTGCGGCGCCGCTGCCCTGCACGAAGCGCGTGACACCTCCCAATGGCCCGCTCCGGCGCGGGCGACGACCCCAATACGTTTTCAACGGACACGTTCATCCGCATCCGGGAGCCCGCCACATCCCTAGCGCTAGGGACGTCCGGGGCTCGCCAACCCCCGCCAGAGGGATGTTCAGGCCGCTTGCCGGCGCGCATGCTTTGCGTCCTGAGCAACGCTTGCGGCAAGCGAGGAACGTTCGATGGCCAAGCTGCAGTGGTTGGCCCGTGTATTCGGGCTCGATGGCACCAGCGCCGATGACGATGGCTTCGCCTCGTTCGAGCACGTCGATGGCTCACGCATGGCCGCCAACGAGTTCCATCAGTCCGACTCCATGCGCCTGGACGACGCGCACCTGCCCGACTTCACCGAAACCTTGCCGTCCCACTCGCACCTGGCCATCCCGCTGGCGATGCGCTCGCCGTGGGCGGCGGCGGCCAAGCTGGCCCGCACGGCAAGGCACCGCGCGCACTGACGCTGCCGGCGGCAGCGGCGATTGAGCTTGCTTGCGCGAGGTCAAAGCCTCTCGCCATGAGCGGCGAGACGATCTGACTGTGAGTGACCTGCGGGCCGCTCACCCCCAATAGCAGACAGTCAGGAGTACGCCATGAGCCAATTGCGGGTCAACAACCTGTTCGACATCGATCCCTTCGAGGATGCCTTTCGGGGCTTCATGCGTCCGTGGAAATTCCAGCCCACCACCCAGGCGCCCACCATCAAGATCGATCTGACCGAGCATGACGACACCTATGCGGTCAAAGCCGAGATCCCCGGCGTGCGCAAGGAAGACATCGACGTGCGCATCGAGGGCAACCTGGTGACCATCGGCGCCGAGGTCAAGAAGGACAAGGAAGAGAAGAAGGACGGCCGCGTGCTGCGCTCGGAACGCGAGTATGGATACGCCAGCCGCAGCTTCACGCTGGCCAGCGCCGTCGACGAGAGCAAAGCAGACGCCAAGTACAACAACGGCGTTCTGGAGCTGATGCTGCCCAAGAAGGCGACATCTTCGACGAAGCGACTGAGCATCGGCTGATCCAGCATCGAGGGCGCCAGCGCGGCCTCGGCGGCCGCCGGGTACCCTCTTGCCGCGTCAAGTGAGTCGCGCGTGAACATGACGGTTGCCGCCGGTCCGCTCGTGCAGAGCTTGATCGATTCGCTGGGCGAGCGCGCGCGCGTGCCGTTTGCGGTGGTCACACCCGACGGCGCCGTCTATCACACGGGCCGCGGCGAGCCGGTGTTTCGCGTCCTCTTCCACACCGACGCGGCGCTGCTGTCGACCTTCATGCGCGGCCACATCGGTCTGCTCGACGCGTATTTCGATCAAGCGGTCGACGTCGAGGGCGACTTCGGCGCCGCCATGGCAGCCGGCATGGCCAGCGGATTCGACACGCAGTTCAACGCGGTCAGCGGCCTCGAGAACAACCTGCACGAATTGCGCTTCTCGAACCGCAGCATCGCGCAGGCCAGGACCAACGCGCGCGCGCACTACGGTCTTGGCGCCGCCTTCTATCGGCTGTGGCTCGACGATCCGCTTTTGATGTACACCTGCGGCTACTGGCCCGAGGGCACCAGCACGCTCGAGGAGGCCCAGCGCCAGAAGATCGACCACGTGTGCCGCAAGCTGCGCCTCGCGGCAGGTGATCGCTTCATCGACATCGGCTGCGGTTTCGGCGGCTTCATGTTCCGTGCCGTGGAGACGATCGGTGCGCACGGCGTGGGGCTCAACACCACGACGGAGCAGGTCGATTGGCTGCGCGGCGAGATTGCGCGCCGCGGCCTGAGCGATCGCCTGCAGGTGCGCGAGGCCGACTTCCGCGAGGTCGACCAGGCCTACGACAAGGTGGTGTCGGTGGGCGTGCTCGAGCACGCCGGCCGCAACCAATTGGCCGAAGTGATCAAGGCGCACGCCGACTTTCTGAAGCCCGGCGGCTTGGGCATGCTTCACTTCATCGGACACATCGGACGCTTCGACACCGAGCTCTTCATCCGCAAACACGTGTTTCCCGGCGGCTGGATACCGAGCCTGGCCGAGGTGATCGTCGAGATGGAGCGCAACGGCCTGGAAGTGGTCGACGTCGAGAATCTGCGCCGCCACTATGCCCCCACGCTCGATGAGTGGGCGCGCCGCTTCGAGCGCAACTGGCCGGCGATCCACGCGTTGGATCCGCAGCGCTTCGACGAGCGTTTTCACCGTGTCTGGCGCAGCTACCTGGTGGGTTGCGCCGAGATGTTTCGCTCGCCCGTGGGCTTCACGCACCTGTTCCAGATCGTCTTCAGCAAGGGCAACGTGACACGCGACAACTACCCGATGGGCCGAGGGCATCTCTACGCCGCTTGAGCGGCGCTGCGCAGCCGTGCCACTCGCCACAGCGACCTATGTGCAGCGCCGCGACGCGTTGATGGCGCGGCTTCGTGCACAGGCCACCGGCGCGCCGCTCGGCCTGGCCAAACAAACGTCCAATCTGTTTCGCGAGCGTGTGCAGAGCGCCAAACAGCGCCTGGACCTGAACGCGTTCGACCAGGTCCTGGGCGTCGACGTGGCCGCCGGCTGGGTCGACGCCGAAGGGCTGGCACCGTTCGACTCGCTGGTGGCCGCAACGCTGCCGCACGGTGTGATGCCGGCCGTCGTGCCGCAACTCAAGACCATCACGCTCGGTGGCGCAGCCGCCGGCGTCGGCATCGAGGCCACGTCGTTTCGCCAGGGCCTGGTGCACGACAGCCTGCTCGAGTTCGAGGTGCTGCTGCCCGATGGCGACGTGGTGCTCGCCACGCCGCACAACGAGCACCGCGACCTGTTCTTCGGTTTCGCCAACTCGTACGGCACGCTCGGCTACGCATTGCGGTTGCGCCAGCGCACGCTGCCGGTGAAGCCGTTCGTGCGCGTCGAGCATCTTCAGTACGACAGCGCAGCCAACTTCTTTGGTGCACTGGCAGGGGCCTGCGAGGGCGACGCCGACTTTGTCGATGCGGTGGCGTTCTCGGCGCGCTCGCTGGTACTCAACTGCGGCCGCTTAGTCGATGACGCGCCGGCCACCAGCGACTACACCTGCGAGCGCATCTACTACCGCTCGCTGCTCGACACCGACGTCGACCATCTGCGCACGCCCGACTACCTGTGGCGCTGGGACACCGATTGGTTCTGGTGCTCCAAGAACTTCGGGGCGCAGCATCCCTGGGTGCGGCGCCTGCTCGGCAGGCGGTGGCTGAACTCGCGCACCTACACGCGCGCGATGCGATGGAACGCGCGCCTGCAACTCACGCAACGCTGGGCGCGCTGGCACGGCGATCACCCCGAGGCGGTGATCCAGGACGTGGATATTGCGATCGACCGTGCGGCCGAGTTCCTGGGGTTTCTGCTGCGCGAGATCGGCATCGTGCCGGTGTGGCTGTGTCCGATGCGGGCGCCCGCAGCCGCGGCGCGCCACACGTTCTATCCGGTGACACCGGGCCAGCTCTACGTCAATTTCGGCTTCTGGGACACCGTGCACAGCCGCGTGGCGCATGAGCGGGGCCACTTCAATCGGCTGGTGGAGCGAGAGGTGCTGCGGCTGGGCGGCATCAAGTCGCTGTACTCCGACAGCTATTTCACGCGCCAGGAGTTCGACGCGGCCTACGGCATGCAGCGCTACGCCGAACTGAAGGAGCGCTACGACCCCAAGCACCGGCTGCTCGGCCTGTACGAGAAGTGCGTGCTGCGCGCCTGAGCGGCGTCGAGCGAATTGGCGCTGCATCCAAGACAGCGCATCGCCCGCTTGATCCCTGTCAAAGCCAAAGGCTGGCGCAGCGCGAAAACTTCAACAGTGGTTCTGTTGAGCGCTCGCTCACTGCTTGCGCATAGCGCCGCGGCCCGCAAGGCCCGAAACACCGGAGCACGACGATGAATCCGATCCAATCCATTCTGGTTCACGTGGACGCTGGTCCTCACTGCGCGTCGCGGCTGCAGGTCGCCCGCGCGCTCGCCGGCCTATGTGGAGATGGCCACCGAATTGGTCGCCGTCAGCGATGCGCTGCTGGCGCTCGACGAAGAGCGGCTCACCGCCGCGCGCAAGCTTGTGGCAAGCGCCTGCGCCGAGCCGGGCGTGCAGATCGAGTGGCGCCAAGCGCGAGAAGCGCCGGAGTACTCGTTCATTCGGCAAGCGCTGTACACCGACCTGCTCGTGATGGGCCAGCACGACCGCGATCACCGCGAGGCCGGCGTGCCGCCCGACTTCGTGCAGTCCGTGCTGATCGCCAGCGGCAAGCCGGCGTTGGTGGTGCCCTACATCGGGGTTCGTGGGTCGGGCTTCGACACCGTGTTCGTCGCCTGGAAGGAGACTCGCGAAGCAGCGCGCGCTGTCACCGCGGCGTTGCCGATCCTGTGCGCCGCGGGCAAGGTCCACGTCGGCATCGATCCCGACATGACCGACGCAAACCGGGCGCTGCTGCTGGGCTTCCTGCACCGCCACGGCGTGCAAGCGCAGGTCCACACGCTCGTCGGCGACACGCCGCAGGCCGGCGACCTGATGTTGTCGAGGGCCGCCGATCTCGGCGCCGACTTGATGGTGATGGGTTGTTATGGCCACTCGCGAGCGCGCGAGCTCGTGCTCGGCGGGGCCAGCCGTACGGTGCTTGGTTCAATGACGCTGCCGGTGCTGATGTCCCACTGAGCCGTCTGTCATGCCTTGGGACGAACAGCGCTACCCGACATCGATGCGCCGGCTGACGCCGCTGGTGCGCACCAAGGCAATCGAGATCGCCAACGCATTGCTTGCCGAGGGCATGGACGAAGGCATGGCCATCCGCATCGCGATCGCCAAGGCCAAGCAGTGGGCCGAGCGGCATCTCGACGTCCGCAGTGCGCCCTGGTAGCGGCCGCTGCGGGTGATGGCCTCAAACGGTCGCCGCCTGCACGAAGGCACGCAGCCGCGTGGCCGAGGCCTGCTCGATCGACTGTTCAGCCAGCGCGAGCAAGGTGTCGGCCGCCTTGTCGGTGGCCACGTCCACGCCGAGCCCCGCCTGTCGCGGCCACGGCGCGTCGAGCCGCATGTAGCGCACGCCGAGGCGGTCTTCCATCATGGCCTGCATGTGCTGCTGCTGCACGGCGATCAGGGTCAGGATCAGGCGGCCGCCCGACAGCCAGCCCACCGCACCGGCGGCGTCGTCGACCCCGCCGCTCGGCTGGTAGCCCATGGCAGCCGTGCCTACGGAGAGCATGCGCACGCGCTCGAGATCGATGCCCATGAAGTGCTGAGCCTCGTGCAACGCCACCTGGTCGGGCGCCACCGCGAACAGGCCGCCATCGGCATACAGCTGCCCACCGATCTCGACCGACGGAAAGTACGCCGGCGCCGCGCAGCTGGCCAACGTGGCGTCAACAATCCGCACCCGCTCGTCGCCGCGCGAGCCGCGCGCATGTGGTGACTTGAAGACCTTGCTGACGCAGCGCGTGACGTTGACCGCTGGCAGCACCAGCGGATGCAGCGTCTCGGCCATCGTGCGCTGGCCCAGGTGCTCTTGCAGCGCGCTGCGCAGCGCAGCGCCGCTGTACTTGGGCCCCAGCACCGAACGGCTGAGGTCGAGCAATCGGCCGACCGGGCCCGTGGGCAGCTCGCGCGGCGAGAAGACCTCGTGCCCGTGACGGCG
>JBIODO010000270.1:0-5836 GCA_044445225.1 Burkholderiales bacterium | reverse complement strand
TTGCAGCGCTGTGTCTGCTGGTTCTCGCCTTCACGGTGGCCGGCATGACGGTCGCGCCGCCGCCGCCCTCCGCCGGCGCGATGGCATCGAGTTCGCTGATCACGAGCGCTGCAATCTGCGCGCTGGCCTACACGGCCTTTGCGTTGCTGGTGCTCCTGGCTTGGTGGTACTTTCCGCCTCGGTTTCGCATGTTCAACGATCACCGCGGTGCCTGACCCTCGGCGGGTGCCGTCAAAAAGTCTGGAGCATTCATGCGTTTGATCGCCATCTTCGAAGACACGCCCCCCATGCCCGACGTTCGCGCGCGGCTCGAGCCGGCCCACCTCGCGTATCTGCGCGCCAACGTCGGTGAGATCGTGCTGGCCGGCGGATTGCGCGAGTCACCCGGTGCCGGCTACGTGGGAGGGCTGTGGATCCTCGAGGTCGCCTCGATGGAGCGCGCCGAGCAACTGGTGCAGGCCGATCCCTTCTTTCAGGCGGAAGCCCGCCCATACAAGTTGCTGGTGTGGGGCAAGGCACTGCCGGACCTGCAGGCGGTCTTGTGAGAAAGAAATAGCCTCGCGCTTTCACCGACATGAACACCGTCGTTCGCAGCCAGGTGTTTCGTCTGGCACAGGTGCGGGCGTCCATTCCCGGCCCGGCCGGCGAGCGATCCACGCTGGTACTCAAGCAAGGCACCTGCGACGTGAAGCTCGCGCTGCCCGTGCCGCCCAACGAGCAGGCCCCGCACACGCAGGATGAAATCTACGTCGTCGTCGGGGGGCGGGGAGTCTTGATGCACGACGGCCGCCGCGAGCCTTTCGAGAAGGGCGACCTGCTGTTCGTGGCCGCTGGCGTCGAGCATCGCTTCGAAGATTTCTCGCCTGACTTTGCGGTGTGGCGAGTGTTCTATGGCGTCCAGGGCGGCGAGCTCACGGCCGCCGTTGGCTGACGCGAAACCTGATGCCTTTGGAGGATTCGATGATGAAGTTCATGTCCACCGGCCTTTGGCTGCTGGCTATTGCGCTGGGCCTGGTGTTGGGCGTCGGTGCGCTGGCGCAGTCGACTTCGACCCACGACCCCGGCAGCCAGACGGCGTTGCAGAACCTGCTGAACCAGGGCTTCGAGGTCAAGGCGGCCAGCGTCGCGGGGCAAGGGGTGCAGACGCTGTACCTGCAGAAGGCGGCCCTGCTGTACGTGTGCCCGCTCGACGTCGCCGGCTTTGCATGCAGCCGCGTCGTCTCGAGATGATCGGGCGTGGCTGCCGGCAGTGTTCGGGAGCTACGATGAGCGCAGGAGCCACATCATGGTGATCGTGCTCGGCAGCATCGTCGCGCGACCCGACACCTTCTCCGAGGTGTTGAAGCTGAGCCTGGCGCACGTGACGCGGTCGCGCAGCGAGCCCGGTTGCATGTCGCATGCGGTGCATCAGGACACCGAGCATGCGCAGCGCCTGGTGTTTGTCGAGACATGGGCCGACCGGGCGGCACTAGCGCAACACTTTCAGGTACCCGAGTCGCGTGCCTTCGTCAGGGCGTTGAGCGCGCTGGTCAGCGAACCACCGCTCATCGCCGTGTACGACGCGACCCTGGTGCAGACGTAGGCAGCAACGGCTGCGCTTCAGAACTTGGTGTAGCCGCCGTCGATCACGAACTGCTCGCCGGTGGTGTAGGCCGCGGCGTCGCTGGCCAGGTACACCGCGATGCCGCCGAAGTCGTCACTGCGACCCCAGCGCCGCGCCGGGATGCGCGGCAGCACCGCGTGCGCAAATTTCTCGTTGTTGACCGCGCGCTCGGTCATCTCGGTGACGATCCAGCCCGGCAGGATGGAATTCACGCGGATGCGGTGGCGCGCCAGCTCGACGGCGAGTGCGCGCACGTACGACGTGACCGCGCCCTTCGACGCGCCGTAGTGGCTGTTGCGCGCGGCGCCTTCGATGGCCGCGGTGCTGGCGGTGGCCACCAGCGAGCCGCCCTGGCCATGCTCGACCATGTGACGCGCCGCCGCGCGGAAGGTGAGAAACACGCCTTCGACGTTGATGCGCTGCACGCGGCGGAACTCCTCGATCGTCATGTCGAGCATCAGCGCGCCCTTGCCGCCGACGCCGGCGTTGGCAAAACACGCGTCGACGCGGCCGAGCGCAGCCACCGAGGCCGCGAACGTGGCGTCGACCTGTGCCTCGTCGCCGACGTCGCACACGAAGGCGTGCACGCGCGCGGCATCGCTGCATTCGGCCGCCAGCGTGGCGCGGGCCTGCTCGGTCTTCTCGCGCCGCGAGCCCCAGATCGCCACGCGTGCGCCGGCGGCCAGCAGCGCACGCGCCATGCCCAGACCGATGCCGCCGTTGCCGCCGGTGACCACGGCGCCGCGGCCGCTGAGATCGAAGGGGGTGTACATGGCGGTCTCCTCGCTGACGCGAGTGTGCCAGCGAGCCCGATCCGGCGACTTGCCTGCTGCTCACTGCATCCGCGCAGGGCCAAGCGCCTGCACCGCGCCTCAAGCCGAGGCAAGGAGGGCCGCTGTTGCTGGGTGGCTTAGGCGCCAGCCAGCGGCCAGGCACGCGTTCAGCGGCCGGCGCGTTGCATGCGGCCGTCGTGCTTGCCCGTGACGCGTTGAATCGTCAGATCGGTGCCGATCATCAGCGCCACGCCCAGCGCGATGGTCAATACGAGCATCGGCAGGTCGCTCGGACGCAGCAGGTCGGGCAACATGGCCTTGCGGTTGGCCGTGGTGCACATCACCGAGGCCGCCGTCATGCCGGTGTAGTGCATCGTGCACACGGCGGTGGCCATCACCGGCGCGGCCAGAGCGCGGTGCCACAGCTGGTGCGTGTTGAAGGCCAGCCACAGCGCCGCGGTGGCCGCCGTCATCGCGATCGCCGCCGACAGCGCGACGAGGTCCCAGTCCCAGGCGAAGAAGCCGCTGAAGCGCATCGAATACATACCGAGGTAGTGCATCACCGTGACGCCGATGCCGGCCACCGGCCCGGCCACCAGCACGCGCCACAACGCCGGCCCGGCAGCGACGAAGCCCAGCGCGAGCGTCGACACGATGATCGCCGCCACCAGCGACACCATCGTTTCGAGCAGCCGGTAGCCGACGCCGAGGTCGACCCGCCAGCCCAGCATGCCGATGAAGTGCATCGCCCAGATGCCCACACCGCCCAGCGCCACGCCAGCCATCAGCACGTTGAAGCGGTCGACGCGACCGCCGCCGGCCTCACGGGCGCGCCCGATGGCCGACAGCGCGGTGAAGGCGCCGATCGCCGACACCACCCATGACAGGATGATCATCGGCGTGTCGTACGAAGTGGGCAGCAGCACAGGGGTCATCACGGGTCTCCAGGAAGCGCCGCGCTGGCGCACCCGGTCGTGCCCGGGCTGCAGCGAGGTCAATGGGTCGACTCTAAGGAATCGAAGGCTTCGGTGGGGGCCCTGTTGCCAGGAGCAACAACGGATGCAGTACGAACCGGCGTGCGCATGTCACGAATCAGCACGGAATCGCCGAACTCATGGATGAGAAAGCCGTGCGCGGCTAACGCGGCATCGGTGCGCGCCAGCACGGCCGCGGGCACGAAGGCACGCAGCAGTTCGTGGTGGCTCGAGCCTGCTTCGTGCGTGCCGCTGAGGAGTGCATCCACCACTCGCAACCGGGTCGACGCGCCGATGCGTTGGTCGGCCACGCCGTGGCCCGCTCGCGGCGCGCCGCCGTGCCGTGCGGCCGCATGCTCGAGCGCGCGCGTCACCGTGGTGCCCACGGCCACGATGGCGCCGCCGCGCATGCGGGCTGCTTCGATCGCCTGCACGGTGATCTCCGGCAGGTGATAGGGCTCGTCGAAGGGCAATCGCGCATCGAGCTCAGGGTCACCGGTCGACGAGATGCCGGCGGCGTGGGTGAGCGTGGCAAAACCGATGCCGCGATCGCGCAGCGCATGCAGCAGGCCCCAGTCGAGCACGAAGCCGGCCGATGGCGGCTCGAACGCCACCGGCAGCGCCGCCACCCGAGTCCACACGTCCCACAGCGCCAGCGGATCGGCAATGTGCGCATACTGAATCGGCTTGCCGTGCCGCGCGAGGCCGGCCCAGATGGCATCAGCGCGGCCGTGAAAGTGCAGCTCGATCAAGCGCGGATGGCCGAGCGTGCGCCGCACGGTGGCGCGCAGCGGTCCAAGCGCCAGCACGTCGCTGGCGCGCAATTCTGGTGGGGCGGGGCGGTCTTCGGTGCGCGTGCGATGGTCGCCCGCGCCGAACACGATGGCCGTGAACTCAACGTCGTCCACCCGCAGCGAGCGGCGGCCCGCCAGCCGCACCTCGATCGGTGCGCTGCTGCGCTGGTGAGTCCCGTGCAGGCTGGCGGGCAGCGTGGCGGCATCGTTGGCGACCACCAGGTCGCCGGGCTGCAGAAATTCGACCAGCCGCGAACGCGGCGCGAATTGCAGACGCCCCGCCTCGTCGATGACCAGCAGCCTGGCGTCGCGCGGGCGCTGCACGGGTCGGCTGGCGGCCTTCATGTGCTGACACCTGCGCGCTCATGCAGCGGCGCTGCGATCAGCGCGAGGATCTCGCTGGCGGCGTCGGCCGGCCGCTTCAACGCAGCGCGGTCGGCGTCGGGCAGCGCGGCCGCATGCAGCGGGGTGTCCATGTCTCCGGGATCGATCGCGATCACCGCGATGCCGTGTTCGCGCAACTCCTCATCCCAGATGCGGCTCAAGTGCAGCAGTGCCGCCTTGCTCGCGCCGTAGGCACCCCAGCGCGCATACGGCGTGACGGCGGCGTCGCTGACGATGTTGACGATGCGTGCCGGCCGGCCCTCGCGCGCCGACGCCGCCAACGCGCCGAGCAGCGCCTTGCTCAGGCGGAAAGGTCCCAGCAGGTTGGTGGCCAGCGCCGCCTCGAGGTCTTCGCAGTCGGTGTCGGCCAGCAGCTGCAGCGGCGTCGGACCGAGCGTCGAGGCGTTGTTGACCAGCACGTCGAGCCCGCCCAACGCGGCGTTGATCTGCAGCGCGATGCGGTGCGTCTCGTCCTTGCGCGACACGTCGCCTGCGATGCCGTGGCTGCCGGGCAGCGCGGCGGCAGTGCTGGCTACGCGCCTGGCGTCGCGGGCGACGAAGGCGACCTTGGCGTCGGCGGCATGCCACGCGCGCAGCAGTGCCAGTCCGAGGCCGGAGGTGCCACCGGTGATGGCGATGCGCAGGGGATGGTTCAACGGATGGTGTGTCATCGAATGCCTCACTGATCTCGATGAGGCGAACATAGGGGCAGCTGTGTGTCGCGGCGAGCGCGTTGTCCGGCGCTTTGGCGCAAGGTCATTGCGGCAGACGTTGGCGCCGCGCCGCACAATGGGCCTTCATGAGCGAAGCCCCTGACTCCGACCCCTCAAGCGGGGCGGCGGCGAGCCACTTGGCGCGCAACCTCGCCAACCTGCGTCATACGCGAGCGCTGACGCAAGAGTCGCTGGCCAAGGTGGCCGCCGTGCCGCGCTCGACGATCGCCAACCTCGAGTCGGGCGCCGGCAACCCGTCGCTGGTGGTGCTGGTCAAGGTGGCCGGCGCGCTGGGGGTGCCGATCGACGAGCTCCTGGCGTCGCCGCGTGCGCAGGTGCGCCATTGGTCGGGTACCGAAGTGCCGGCGCGCAACAAGGGACGTGGTGTGCGCATTCGCGCGCTGGTGCCCGAGCCGATGCCCGACGGCATGATCGAGGTGATGGACTTCGCGCCCGGCGCGGTGACCGCCGGCACACCCCACCTTCCCGGCACACGCGAGTACTTCACCTGCCTGACGGGCCGCGTCCACCTCACGGTGGGCGGCGACCGCCACGCACTGGCCGAAGGCGACGTGCTGGCGTTCCCCGGCAATCA
>JBIODO010000269.1:0-5886 GCA_044445225.1 Burkholderiales bacterium | reverse complement strand
GTGCTCACCGGCTCGGGCAAGGCGTTTTCCGGCGGCGCCGACATCCGCGAATTCGGCTCGCCGAAGTCGACGATGGAGCCCAACCTGCTGAGCCTGATTCGCATGACCGAAGACTCGACCAAACCGGTGGTCGCCGCGGTCAACGGCGTGTGCATGGGCGGCGGGCTGGAGCTCGCGCTGGGCTGCCACTACCGCGTGACGACGCCGAAGGTGCCGGTGGCGCTGCCCGAGGTGAAGATCGGCCTGATCCCCGGCGCCGGTGGCACGCAGCGCCTGCCGCGCGTGCTTGGCGTCGAGACGGCACTCAACATGATCGTCAGCGGCGAGCCGGTGCATAGCGACGTGCTGGCAGCGCTTCCCGGCCAGAAGCTGTTCGACCAGGTGGTCGACGGCGATGCAGTGGCGGGCGCGATCGCCTTCGCCAAGTCGGTGGCCGACAAGCGGCCGCTGCCGCGCGTGCGCGACCTGAAGGTGTCGCACCCGAATGCCGATGCGTATTTCCAGTTCGCGCGCAACACCGTGAAGGCGATGGCCAAGAACTTTCCCGCGCCGCCCAAGTGCGTCGACGCCGTGCAGGCCTCGGTGACCAAGAAGATCGACGACGGCCTGACCTACGAACTGGAGATCTTCAAGGGCCTGATGTTCACGCCCGAATCGAAGGCGCTGCGCCACGCGTTCCTCGGCGAACGCGCGGCCAGCAAGATCCCCGACGTGCCTGAGGACACGCCGCAACGCAAGATCCAGAAGGTCGCGGTGATCGGCGCCGGCACGATGGGCGGCGGCATTTCGATGAACTTTCTCAACGCCGGCGTGCCGGTGACGATCATCGAGATGAAGCAGGACGCGCTCGACCGCGGCATTGCCACCATCCGCAAGAACTACGAGTCGCAGGTCAAGCGGGGCAAGCTCAAGCCCGATATCTACGACAAGCGCATGGGCCTGCTGAAGACCACGCTGAGCTATGACGACATCAAGGATGCCGACCTGGTGATCGAGGCGGTGTTCGAAGAGATGGGCGTCAAGGAAGCCGTGTTCAAGAAGCTCGACGCGGTGATGAAGCCCGGCGCCATCCTGGCCAGCAACACCTCGACGCTCGACGTCAACAAGATCGCCTCGTTCACCCAGCGCCCGCAGGACGTGGTGGGCCTGCACTTCTTCAGCCCGGCCAACGTGATGAAGCTGCTCGAGGTGGTGCGCGGCGCCAAGACGGCCAAGGACGTGCTGGCCACCGTGATGACGATGGCCAAGACCATCAAGAAGACCGCGGTTGTCTCCGGTGTCTGCGACGGCTTCATCGGCAACCGCATGATCGAGCAGTACTCGCGCCAAGCGGGATTCCTGCTCGACGAGGGCTGCACGCCAGCGCAGGTGGACAAGGCGATCGAGCGCTTCGGCTTCGCGATGGGGCCGTTCCGCATGGGCGACCTGGCGGGCAACGACATCGGCTGGGCGATCCGCAAGCGCCGCGCGGTGGAAAAGCCCGGCCTGCGCTACAGCAAGACCGCCGACCTGCTGTGCGAGATGGGCCGCTTCGGCCAGAAGACCGGCGCAGGCTGGTACGACTATCAAGCGGGCAAGCGCGATGCGATCCCCTCGCCCGTGGTCGACAAGATGATCGAGGACTACCGCAAGGAGCTCGGCGTCGCGCCACGCAAGGTGAGCGACGAAGAGATCGTGCAGCGCCTGGTCTATGCACTGGTCAACGAGGCCGCCTACATCCTCGAAGAAGGCATCGCCAGCAAGGCCAGCGACATCGACATGGTCTACCTCACCGGCTACGGCTTCCCGCTGCACCGCGGCGGGCCGATGTGCTACGCCGACAGCCAGGGGTTGTTCAACGTCGTGCAGAGCATGAAGCGGTTTGCCGCCAACCCGCGCGACGACGCGTCGTTCTGGCAGCCGGCACCGCTGCTGGCCAAGCTCGCGGCCGAGGGCAAGACCTTCACCTGATGCACTTCGACGCAGGCAGGCACCACATCCGAATCTGCAAGGACACACCATGACTCAAGCCGTGATCGTCTCCACCGCCCGCACGCCTCTGGCCAAGAGCTGGAAGGGCGCGTTCAACATGACCCACGGCGCCACGCTCGGCGGCCACGCGGTGAAGGCCGCGGTCGAGCGCGCCGGCATCGAGCCCGGCGCGGTCGAAGACGTGCTGATGGGTTGCGCCAATCCCGAGGGCGCCACCGGCATGAACATCGCGCGCCAGATCGCGCTGCGCGCGGGGCTGCCGATCACCACCTCGGGTGTGACGATCAATCGCTTCTGTTCCAGCGGCCTGCAGACCATCGCGATGGCCTCGCAGCGCGTGATCGCCGGTGAGGGCGACGTCTACGTGGCCGGCGGCGTGGAGAGCATCTCGTGCGTGCAGCAGGAGATGAACATGCACATGCTGAGCGATCCCGCGCTGCAGAAGTCCAAGCCCGAGATCTACTGGTCGATGCTGCAGACCGCCGAGAACGTGGCCAAGCGCTACAACATCGGCAAGCAGCGCCAGGATGAATATGGCGCCGGCAGCCAGCAAAAGGCGTGCGCCGCGCAGGAGGCCGGCAAGTTCAAGGACGAGATCGCGCCGATCACCGTGACCGCCGGCGTGGCCGACGCCGTGCTCGGACTGCGCAGCAAGGAAGTCACCGTCGACAAGGATGAAGGCCTGCGCCCGGGCACCACGGTCGACGGCATCAAGGACATCCGTCCCGCGGTGCCGGGCGGCGTGGTCACCGCAGGCAACGCCAGCCAGTTCTCCGATGGCGCTGGCGCCTGCGTGGTGGTCAGCGACAGCTATGCGCAGAAGAAGGGCCTGAAGCCGCTCGGCCGTTTCCTCGGCTTCGCGGTGGCGGGTTGCGAGCCCGACGAGATGGGCATCGGCCCGGTGTTCGCGGTGCCCAAGGTGCTGCAGCGGTTGGGACTGAAGGTGTCGGACATCGACCTGTGGGAGTTGAACGAGGCCTTTGCCGTGCAGGTGCTGTACAGCGCCGACAAGCTCGGCATCCCGATGGACCGGCTCAACGTCAACGGCGGCGCCATCGCGGTGGGCCATCCGTACGGCGTGAGTGGCCAGCGCCTCACCGGCCATGCGCTGATCGAAGGCAAGCGCCGCGGCGCCAAACGCGTGTGCGTCACCATGTGCATCGGTGGCGGCATGGGCGCTGCCGGCGTGTTCGAGGTGCTCTGATCTGGAGTGTTGTGGATGCAGGTCTTGCATACACCCGACGATCGCTTTGGCGAGCTGCCGGGCTATCGCTGGTCGCCGAAATACCTGAGCGACCTGCGCGGCCTCGAGGGCCTGCGTGTGCACTACCTCGACGAAGGACCGAACGACGCGGCCGTGACCGCGTTGTGCCTGCACGGCAATCCGTCCTGGGCCTACCTGTACCGGCACATGATCCCGGTGTTCACCGGCGCGGGCCTGCGCGTGGTGGCGCCGGACCTCATCGGCTTCGGCCGCTCCGACAAGCCGGCCGACGCAGCGTGGCACACGTTCGACCAGCATCGCTCGATGCTGATGCGCTTCGTCGAGCGGCTCGACTTGAAGAATATTCTGCTGGTGTGCCAGGACTGGGGTGGTCTGCTCGGCCTCACGCTGCCGCATGACATGCCCGGCCGCTTCACGCGCCTTCTGGTGATGAACACTGGCTTGGGAATCGGCCAGGTGACTGAGGGCTTTCGGCAGTGGCGCGCGTACTCCAACGCGCAAAGCGATTTGCCGGTGGGCAAGCTGTTCTCCCGCGGCAAGGCCGACATGACGCCGGCCGAGACGGCGGCCTACGACGCACCGTTTCCCGATGCCACCTACAAGGCGGCGTTGAAGGCGTTTCCCAACCTCGTGCCCGACGGCGAAGACGCGCCGGGTGCCGCGATCAGCCGGCGCGCCCGCGAGTTCTGGCGCAACGAGTGGACCGGCGACAGTTTCATGGCCATCGGCATGAAGGATCCGGTGCTCGGTGAATTGCCGATGCGTGCGCTGCAGCGCGACATCCGCAACTGCCCGTCGCCGCTGGAAGTGGCCGAAGGCGGCCACTTCGTGCAGGAATGGGGCGCGCCGATCGCACGCGCGGCGCTGCAGCGCTTTGGTTTGGTCACAAGCCAATGAGCGAGGCGACGCATGCGGCATTGCTGGCCGAGGGCCGCGAGGTGCTCGACGAGCAGCCGTTCAGCCGCTTGTTGGGCGCGCGCCTGAACGTGCTGACACCCGGCCGTGCCGAACTCGAACTCACCTTGCGCACCGAACTGCTGCAGCAAAACGGCTTCGCGCACGGCGGCGTGGTGAGCTACCTGGCCGACAACGCGCTCACCTACGCCGGCGGCTCGGCGCTCGGCTTTGCGGTCGTGACGTCGGAGTTCAAGATCAACTACGTGCGCCCGGCCATCGGCGAACGGCTGATTGCGCGCGCCGAGGCGGTGGCGCTCAGCAGGAGCCAGGTGGTCTGCCGCTGCGACGTGCTGGCGTGGCGCGGTGGCGAAGAAAAGCTCTGTGCGGTGGCGCAGGGCACGATCACGCGAATGGCCGAACGCCGATGACGATCGATCTCGAAACCCTGCGCGGGTTCTTCGCGGCCGCGCCGTTCATGGTCGACCTCGGCATCGTGCCGATCGCGGTGGGCGAAGGCACCGTGACGACCGAACTGTTGCTCGAGCGGCGCCACACGCAGCACATGGGGCTTGCGCACGCCGGCGTGATGGCCACGATGGCCGACCACTCGATGGGTGCGGCCGCGCAGACGCTGTGCCCGCCGGGTCACTGGATCCTGACCGCGGAGTTGAAGACCAGCCTGCTGCGCGCCGGGCGCGGCGAGCGGCTGGTGTGCGAGGCACAGGTGCTCAAGCCCGGCCGCTCGATCAGCTTCACCGAGGCCAGCGTGTGGGCCGAGTCCGCTGGCGAGCGCACGTTGGTGATGAAGGCCTCGGCCACGATGGCCATCACAGCCGCCAAGACGTGAGCGGTTGACCTCGGACCCGCATGCGCGACACGCTCGGATTCCTGCTGTACGACTGGCTGCATGTCGAGGCCCTGGTCGCGCGGCCGCGTTTTGCCGACCACTCGCGCGAGACGTTCGATTCGGTGTTCGACACATGCGAGCGCATCGCGCGCGAGAAGTTCGCGCCGTTCAATCGTATCGCCGACATCGAGGAGCCGCGCTTCGACGGCGAGCGCGTGATCCTGCCGGCGAGTTCGCACGCCGCGGCGCAGGCGTACGTCGAGTCGGGCATGCTGGCCGCGGCGCAGGACTACGAACACGGCGGCATGCAACTGCCGTGCGTGATCGAGATGGCCGCCAATGCGTTCTTCGCCAAGGCCGGCATCGCCATCGGCGGCGGTGGCTTGCTGACCAGCGGCAACGCCAACCTGCTGATGGCGCACGGCACACCGCTGCAGAAGGCGGTGTTCGCCAACAACGAGTTCGCCGGCCGCTGGTTCGGCACCATGTGCCTGAGCGAGCCGCAAGCCGGGTCGTCGTTGTCGGACATCGCCACGCGTGCCACACCCGACGGCGCCGAGTTCGAAGCCGATCCGCTCGGCCCACGCTACCGGCTGCGCGGCAACAAGATGTGGATCAGCAACGGCGAGCACGAGCTCACCGAGAACATCGTGCACCTGGTGCTGGCCAAGATCCCCGGCCCCGACGGCAAGCTGGTGCCGGGCACCAAAGGCATCTCGCTGTTCATCGTGCCCAAGAAGCTGGTCGACACCGATGGCCGGCTCACCGGCGAGCGCAACGACGTGGCGCTCGCGGGCTTGAACCACAAGCTCGGCTACCGCGGCATTCCGAACACGCTGCTGAACTTCGGCGAGGGCAAGTTCCCGGTGCGCGGCTCAAGCGGTGGTGGCTTGGACGGCGCCGGCTCCGGCGCCGTGGGCTACCGCGTGGGCAAGCCCGGCGAGGG
>JBIODO010000268.1:0-5894 GCA_044445225.1 Burkholderiales bacterium | reverse complement strand
GGTGTAGGTGCCGTCACCGTGGTCGACCAGCGTGCCAGTGTTGTCGGTGCTGGGCCGCGTCGGCGCGGATGCGGAGATCGCACCCGTGTGCGCGTTCTTGGTGGGCACCGTCGTCACCATGTAGCTGATCCACTTGCTCGGGCTGCCATTGGTGCCGGGCACCAGCTTGGCCATCGCAAACGACAGGTTCGTATAACCGGGCAGCGTGGCGGTCGCGCTCTGGGACTTGTTGCCAAGGCCAATCACCGGGTGCCCGACGTCGTCGGTCACCGTGAAGTTGACCACCGGCGGGCTGGCGATGGTGACGCTGGTCACCGTGGCCTTGGGCACCAGCGCGGCCCACGCCGCGGCGGACGCGTCGGTGGCCGGCGTGGCATTGCTGGCGATGGTGACGACACCGCCGGCCGGGCCCGGAGGACCTGCCGGGCCAGTGGCCCCGGATGACCCGGGCGGGCCAGCCGGACCGGTGGGACCGGCATCGCCGGTGCCGCCGCCGCAACCTGCGATCAGTGTGGCCATCGCGGCGACCAGCGCCGCCAGGATCGAGCGAATCAAACCGACGTACATGTTGCTCTCCACCACCGATCGGATCGGCGATCGAACTTCAAACTATTTCGCGAGCGATGCCTTCAATTCCTGCGGTCCGGGGCCTTCTGGCTCCTTGTGCGCGATGCCGAAGTGGCACTCGATGCACGTGGTCCCTTCGGTCTTGGCCTTGGCGTGCCGCGCCTGCGCCTTCTCGCTTTGCTTGTCCTTGTCCATCTTGTCGGCCTTGTGGCAGTTGCGGCACTCGTGCGAATCGTTTTCCAGAAAGCGCGTCCACACCTTGTGCGCCAAGTGCGATCGATTGGCCTCGAACTTTTCCTTGGTGTCGATCATCCCGGTGATGTGGCCATAGAGGTCCCACGTGGCACGCATCTTGGCCAAGATCAGCGGGCCGGGCTCGCGCGGCACATGGCAGTCGGTGCAGATGGCGCGCACGCCGGTGCGGTTGCGGTCGTGGATGGTGTCTTTGTATTCGGCGTAGACGTTGTCGCGCATCTCGTGGCAGCCGGTGCAGAACGCCTCGGTGCTGGTCCACGCCAAACCGGCGGCGCCGCCGATCACCAGCAGCACCGCGACGAACAAGCCGAGCACGCCGAGGCCCAGCACCAGCTTCCAATTGCGCCGCACCTTGGCGACGATCTCTTGCTTGTTGTTATCCATACTGACCCCGCTGATGCGACGCGAACGATGGCGGTGCGAACCTCAGCGCGACAGGATCCAGCGCACGAGGTTCATGATGTCAGCCTCGTCGGTGCTCTTGACGGCCTTGTGCTTCTCTTCCTTGCCGTCGATCTTGACCATCGGCTGGGTCGTGATGTGCTTGTAGACCTCGTCCTCGGCACCGGGCTTGCCCTTGAGCTTCTCGGCGGTTTCCTTGAACGACGGGCCGTCCTTCTTCTTGTCGACCGCATGGCACTTGCCGCAGTCGCTCTTATTAAGCAGGGCCTGCGCGGCGTCGGCATCCACATCGGCGGCCATCGCGCCATTGACGCCCGCTGAGAGCGCGAGGACCGCGGCCACCGCCACGGCTTGAAGTGAAGATGTGCTCATTCGTGTTTGCTCCGTCAACATGGGTGGCTGCAATTCAACCCTCGGTCCCTGCTCCGACCACCCCGTACATTCCCTTGACGAGAAGGTACCTCCTGGCGCTTGACACATGTGGCCCACCTTGCGCTGGCTTGCGCCAAGTCAAAGCGGACGGCGCGCTCGCCATGCGTCGCACCACAGTCACTTGATCTGAATCAATTTGCGGAGCGCCGACTCGGCTTGAGCATTGACAAGCGCGCGCCACTGATGCAGCAGGGGTGCCTAACCGCTGCGCGCGATCGCATTCGCTAGACTGCCGCCATCCGCGGGGCACCACACCGCCAGGAGTGCAGTCGATGGCCGATCCGATCCTGGTCGCCAAACACGGCGACATTGAGTGTTCTCTGCTACCCGCGCTGGCAAATCGCCACGGCCTGATCACCGGGGCCACCGGCACCGGCAAGACGATTACGCTGCAGACGATCGCCGAGAGCCTGTCGCGCATCGGCGTGCCGGTGTTCATGGCCGATGTCAAGGGCGACTTGAGCGGCATCACGCAGGCGGGCACGCTGCCGCCCAAGATGGCCGCGATCCTCAAAGAGCGAGGGCTGCCCGCGCCCGCATCGGTGAGCTGCCCCGCCACCTTGTGGGACGTGTTCGGCCAGCAAGGCCACCCGGTGCGCGCCACGGTGCACGACATGGGCCCGCTGCTGCTGGCACGCATGCTCGAGTTGAACGACGTGCAGGCCGGTGTGCTGCAGCTGGTGTTCAAGATCGCCGACGACAACGGCCTGGCGCTGCTCGACATGAAGGACCTGCGCGCGATGCTGCAGCACGTGGGCGACAACGCGGCGCAGTTCACCACCGACTACGGCAACGTCAGCGCGGCGTCGATCGGTGCCATCCAGCGCGGCCTGCTGCAGATCGACGAACAAGGCGGCGACAAGTTCTTCGGCGAGCCGATGCTCAACATCGGCGACTTCATGCAGACGGTGACGGGCCGCGGCGTCGTCAATGTCCTGGTGGCCGACAAGCTGCTCAACGCGCCACGCCTGTACGCGACCTTCCTGCTGTGGATGCTGTCGGAGGTGTTCGAGGCGCTGCCCGAGGTGGGCGACCTCGACAAGCCCAAGCTGGTGTTCTTCTTCGATGAGGCGCATCTGCTGTTCAAGGATGCGCCCAACGCGCTGATCGAGCGCATCGAGCTGGTGGTGCGTCTGGTGCGCAGCAAGGGCGTGGGCGTGTTCTTCGTGACGCAGAACCCGCTGGACGTGCCCGACAGCGTGCTCGCGCAACTGGGCAACCGCGTGCAGCACGCGCTGCGCGCCTTCACGCCGCGCGACCAGAAGGCGGTGAAGTCGGCCGCCGACACGATGCGGCCCAACCCCAAACTCGGCGACATGGCCGCTGCCATCACCGAGCTGGCGGTGGGCGAGGCGCTGGTGAGCTTTCTCGATGAGAAGGGTCGGCCCAGCGTCACCGAGCGCGTGTTCGTGGTGCCGCCGGGCAGCCAGATCGGGCCGATCACCCCCGAGCAGCGCAAGGCACTGATTGAAGGCTCGCTGGTCGCCGGCGTGTACGAAAAGATGGTCGACCGCGAGTCGGCGTACGAAAAACTCAAGGGCCGTGCCGCCGGCGGCGCCGCGCCGGCGCCCGCCGGGCGCACGATGGCCGATGAGGCCAACGCCGCAACGCGCGGCGGCGCCAGCGCGAGCGGCGGCGCGCCACCCGACGCCGCGGGCGGCATGCTCGGCGGTCTGAAGGACGTGCTGTTCGGCACCACCGGCCCGCGCGGCGGCCACCACGAAGGCCTGGCCGAGTCGGCCGCGCGCTCGGCCGTGCGCACCATCGGCTCGTCGGTGGGCCGCGAGATCATCCGCGGCGTGCTGGGCAGCATCCTCGGCGGCAGCCGCAAGCGCTGAAGCGCGCGCTCAGGGCGCAGACCACGCGGCGGCTGGTGGCGAGCGCACACGCAGCGCCGCGTCGAGCGACGGCAGCAAGCGGTTGGCGAAGTAGCTGCTGGGCGTGTCGGGCTCGAGCGCCGCGACGGCGAGGTTGGCCAGCGGCTGGTCCAGTGCCACGTACCAGCTGCCCGCCGGGGCCGTAGCCGCGTGCGGTGCCAGTGCCACTCGAATGCCGATGACGGTCTGGGCGGCATCGGCCACCGTGCCACGCACGTCGGGTCGCGCGGTTTCGACGCGCGACAGCTCCCGCCAGCCCTCGGCCTGCAGCGGCGCATCGCTGGCAAAGCGCTGCACCTGCACGCCGAGGTCGCGCAGGCGTTGCACCGCGAGCGCCCCTTCGGCACCGATCCAGTAGCCGCACGGCCGCTCACGCGTGCGCAGCACTCGCGGCTGCAGCGCCGAGTCCCACGCCACCGACACCGCTTTGTCGGCGCCGGTCTCGGGGTCGAGCATCACGAGCTCGCGCTGCTGTGCCGTCGCCGCTTGCAGCACCACCACGTCGCCAAGGCAGGCTGCAGCGGCCACCGCGCTGCCTGCGCCGCGCTGCAACGCCATCAGGTCTTGCGCATGTTCGGCCGCGCTGTCGAGCACCGCGCGCACGGCGACCACGTGCGAATGCACGCGCCGTTGCAGGTGCGCGCGGCCGATGCCCACGCCGCGCGACTCCAGCAAGATGCTCACCGTCTGCTTCAGGCCATTCACGTTGCGTGCGGTGTCGGGCTGCAGGCCGCCCATGCTCAGGCGCAGATCGCCGGGCGTCGTCGGGTTGGTGTAGTACCACTCGTGGGTCAAACCCTCGCGCGTCAGCGCTTGCCGCATCGGCTCGATGAACCAGCGCTGGCTCGCCTGCGCCAGGCTCTCGGGGTAGTTGGCCGTCATCGCGTATTGCAGCAGCAGGTCGTTGCGCTGCACGGCATCGAACTTCTCCAGGTAGCGGCCCACCACCGTGTGCTCGTGCAGATCGACCACCACGATCGGCGCCCATTCGCGCATCAGCCTGGCCAGCGCACGCGCTTCGGGCGTGCGCAGCAGCAGGTGGTCGCGGTTGATGTCGATGCCGTCGGCCGCGACCCGCGTGTTCCAGGCCGTGCCATCGGGGTTGGCGCGCGGGAGCACCGCCACGTCGATGCGGTCGAGCACGCTGCCCAGATGGCCACGCGCCAGTTCGCGCGCCACCACCAGCAGCGCTTCGGCACCGGCGGGCTCGTCGCCGTGCTGCTGTCCGGTCAGCAGCACGACAGGCCGGCCCGCGCCCCGGCTCAAGTGCAGCACTTGCAGCGGCACACCTTGCTGCGAGCGGCCGGCTTCGAGGCGAACAATCCGCGTGCCGTCGTGGCCGTCGGCGCGCACCAGGTCATCCAGCCAGGCCCGCAACTCGTCGTCGCTGGTGTAGCGCTCGCGCCCGACAGCCAAGCCTGGCGTGTCGTAGCGCACCGCCGGCGCGGGAAAACGGGCGGCGACCGCCGCTGAATAGGGCGGCTCGACTTCGGGCCGCGTGGCGCCCGGTGGGAGCACGCTGGCGCAGCCCGCCAGCCATGCGAGAGCCAACGCGCCGCGCGCGACTGCGTTGGCCCAGCCACGGCGCCCCGCTGCAGCATGCTGTGCCATGGGGTGCCTTATATCGCGGCCACAATGCGCGCCATCCGGCGACCGAGGAGGCGACCATGAACACACTGCGTTGGATCCTGGTGGCGTTGGCCCTGCTGGTGCTACTGGTGTGGCTGGCCGGCCGCTTGGGGGCATTGCGCGGCCACTCGCCGGCTGACCTCGGTGTGCGTGAGGGTCGCCTGAAGCCGCCGTCGGGCACGCCCAACAGCGTGAGCAGCCAGGCCGACCTGTATCCGGAACATCCGATGCGCGAGTTCGCGCGCATCGCCGCCCTCCCCGCCAGCGGCGGCGCCTCCGCATCGATCGCCCGCGTGCGTGCGGTGGTCGAGCGTCTAGCCGGCGCCACGGTCGTCGAACAGCGCGACGACTACCTCTACGCGCAATTCGAGACGCCGGCGATGCGCTTCGTCGACGACGTCGAGTTCTGGTACGACCCGGCGGCCCAAGCGATTGCCGTTCGCTCGGCCTCGCGAATCGGACGCAAAGACTTCGGCGTCAATCGCGCGCGCGTTGAAACCATCCGCGCTCAACTGTTGCACTGATGGCGCTTCGGCGCCGCCGGCAGCGCGCGCTCAGCGGATGGTGTAACCGCGCCCTTCGAGGCAAGCACCCTGCGCGCGCAGGTAGTCGCTGCGCTGCGGTGGTGCCGCGCTCTGGCCGGTGGCGGCGGCTGTGGGGTCGAAGCCCGTCTGGCCCACCGCCCAGCGGTGGCATTCGTACTCGTCGCTGGCCTGCTTCTCGGCGGTTTGG
>JBIODO010000267.1:0-5908 GCA_044445225.1 Burkholderiales bacterium | reverse complement strand
TTCGGCCGGTGCGATCGCCGTGTGGCGGCGAAGATGGGCTGGTCGCGCGTTTGCGTTTCTCGCTCGCCCAAGGAGCCCACGCTGATCTCCGCTGCCCTTGTCCCTGTCTACTGGGTGCTTGCCGTCGCCATCGGCCTCATCGGGGTCGGCGTGGTGTGGGCCGTGCGCGGCCGGGTTCGCAAAGGCGGCGCTGGGGCAGCGCCCGGCCAATCGGCGCTGGCGGCCACCGACGCGGTCACCGGGCTGATGTCGCGCCCGGCGTTTGAGATTGCGCTGGCGCAGGCGCTCGACACCGAGCGCGGTGTCGACCGCATCGGTGCAGTGCTCTATGCGGGGCTCGACGGCTTTCGCCTCGTCAACGAGGGCCATGGCCACGCCCAAGGCGACAAGGTGCTGGCCGCGGCGGCCCGGCAACTGCGAGAGGTGTGCGGCCAGCGGGTGCCGATGTGCCGCATGGCTGGCGACGAATTTGCAATCTGGATCAACGCCGATGCCCTCACCTGCGAGCTGATCGCGGGGCGCTTGGCCGAAGCGTTGGCCGGTGGCGTGGCGCTGGACGTGCAGCGCTTCGCCGCGGGCGTGTCGGTGGGTGTGGCGCTGTTTCCCAAGCATGGCAGCAGCGCGCAGCTGATCGCTCGCGCGGCGGCGGCGATGCGCGCCGTCAAGCGCGCGGGCGGTGGCTCGCATGCGCTGTTCGATCCGCGCGTGGAGACCGAGCAGCGCGAGGAGCTCAAGATCGCGCAGGATCTGCGCCAGGCCGTCGCGCGGCACGAGCTCGAGCTGGTGTACCAGCCCAAGATCGATGCCTCGAGTCTGCAGGTGACCGCCGTCGAGGCATTGCTGCGCTGGAAGCATCCGCACCTGGGCATGGTGAGCCCGGCGCGCTTCATCCCGATTGCCGAGAAGCACGGGCTGATCGGTGCCATCGGCAACTGGGTGCTCGAGTCGGCACTCGACCAGGCAGCGCAATGGCGCAAGGCGGGCCTGCGCATGCGCGTGGCGATCAACGTGTCGGGCTACCAGATGCGCCAGGACAACTTTGCCCGGCTGCTGGAAACCGGCCTGCGCGCGCATCGCCTGCAACCCAATCGTTTTACCTGCGAGATCACCGAATCGGTGGCGATGGAAGACACGCAGGTCACGCGGCGCGCATTGGCGCGGCTCGGCAAGCTGGGCGTGCACGTGTCGATCGACGACTTCGGCACCGGGCACTCGAGCCTGGCCACGCTGCGCCGCCTGCCGGCGCAGGAGTTGAAGATCGACCGCGCGTTCGTGGCCGACATGGTGAAGGATGCCGACGCGAGGGCCATCGTCGAGGCGGTGCTCACGATGGCACGCACGCTGGGCCTGCGCGTGGTGGCCGAGGGGGTGGAAACCTCGGAGCAGCGTGATCTGCTGGTGCAGATGGGCTGCGACGAACTGCAGGGCTACCTGTTCGCCAAGCCGATGAGTGCGCGCGCCATCGTGCTGTGGGCCATGGATGCACCCGCATCGCTGGCGCAGACCTTTCGGCCGTCGCTGTTCAAGGACACGCAGGTCACCGGGTCGGCGCCCACCGAATTCATGCAACGCTGAGTGCGGCAGCCGCCTGCGAGCGCGGCGTGCCCGTCAGGGCGATGCCAATGCCAGACCTGGGCGAAGTGGGCATGCGGTGCTTGCCCATGCGCGCAGGCGGTACCCGCGGTCTAATGCGTGCCCGGGGCACACCCATGCTGCGCCGGCCGCGTTGGTATGTCGCTTGCCATGCCGTCGTCACTTTCGATGCCAGGACGAGACACCATGGACGCTCGGTCACTCATGCACAGATGGCTTCCCTCCCGGGGGCACGACGATTTCCTCGCCGTTGAAAGCGAGTCGCCGTCCACGCTCACGTTGCGTCAGGGGAAAACGGTCACCGCGTTCGACCGCCTGTCGCGCACGGTCACGCAGCAAGGCAAGCTGATGGCGCGCTTCGGGGCGATCCGCCACGTGCAGGTCCAGCAAGAGAGTGCGCAAGCCGGCGCGCTCGAGTGGTGGGTGAGCCTGCAATTGGCCGGCACCGGTTGGGTCAAGGTGGGCCGTTGCCCCGAACCATCGAGCGCGGCGCAACTGGCGGCGCGGATCGGCAGCGTCACCGGGGTCGACGTGGTGTCCTAGATCGGCGCCACGGGCTGCGGTGCCGGCATCGTGACGCATGGGCCCTCGTCGATCGGCCTGCCGACCGTCAGTGCACGTCGCATTGACTCGTCCAGCGCCAGCAGTGGGGAGTCGGGCAGCACGCCCAGCGCGTCGAGCAGCTTGGCGAAGAATGCGCGCCCGGCCGCGGTGGCGGCGATGTCGAAGATCTCGGCATCGGTGTGGCCGTGTTGCCTGAGCGCGGCCACCTGGCCCGCGGTGATGCGTGTGGCATCGATGGCGGTCTGACGCGCGAAGGTGACCATGGCCTGCTCGGCCTTGCTGAGAATCGTGTCGCCACGGCCCGCGGCGATGGCGAGGATCTGCGCGTCGGTGAAGAACTCCCTGAGCGCCTTGCCGTGCACCAGCGCGCAGGCCGAGTTGTCGAGCTCGAGCGCTGCAACGAAGGTGATCAGTTCGAACCGCCGCTTGTCCATCGGGCGCCTGATCTCGGCCAGCAGCTGGCCCCAGCGCGCCAGCACTTCCGGGCGCAGGCTGCACGCCTTGGCGTAGTTGGGGATGTAGCCCCAGGCAGTTTGCTGGCGCTGGTACATCGCCGCCACCGCGCCCTCGGCGGCTTCAGGCGGTATCGTCTCAATGAAAGCCATGATGTGATGCTCGTGCCGGACGACCAGCCGTGCTACGCACGGTAGTGATGAATCTGGACTTCTTCGCCGAGGTCGGCGTAGTCACCGGCGGCGCGCAGGCTGCGGAACTCGCGCCAGTGGATGCGCCGGTAGGCCGCCGGCCGCTCGCTCGATACCGTGGCCGGCAGCGGCTCGTACGTGGTCTCGTACGACGGGTTCAGGAAGAACGGGATGGTGTAGCGATCGTCGGTCGGGTTGGCGACCACCACGCGGTGCAGCGCCGCCTCGTAGCGGTCGTTCGACCACACCTGCACGATGTCGCCGATGTTGATCACCAGCGCGCCGGCCACCGGCTTCACCAGGTGCCAGCGTCCGTTGCGCAGCACCTCCAGGCCTGGGTGCTCGTCTTGCAACAGGATCGTCAGCGCGCCCGAGTCGGTGTGCTCGCCCACACCGAGGGGCCGCAGTAGCAGTCCCACCGGGTCATCGTTGTCGACGGGGTAGCGTGGATAGAAGTTCAGGCGCAGGAAACTCGTGTGCGCGCCGTGGTCGAAGCCGCGTGCCAGCACCTGCGGGCTCACGCCGAGGTTCGATGCGATCACCGACAGCAGGCGCAAAGCCAGCTCGGTGCAGCTGTCGTAGCAGGCGCGCACGGCTGGCTCGAAGCGCTGGCGCAAGGGCCCGTGCGGCCAACGCGGTGCGCGTCCGTCGCCGGCGTCGGGGCCGAAGTCGTAGATCTCCTTCCAGTCGAGCCGGTTCTTCGTGAGCTCCTTGTCGTAGTAGCCCCACGGGTTGTCGGCGTCGCGCAGGATGCGGCGCTTGTCGGCCGATGGCTGCGCGAAGAACGCGCGCGACATCGCGAAGATCTCTTCGATCACCGACGGATCCATGCCATGGCCGGTGACCTGGAAGAAGCCCCAGTCCGTGCACGCCTGGTGGATGGCCGTGCGCGCTGCCACGCTGTCGAGATCGCGGATGTCGATGACGGGGATGAAGTCGCTCATGGTCACGGCTCGCCGGTGCGGTGGCGGGATCAGGCGGTCTTGCGCGGGTGCAGCCACTTGGGCAGCAAGCTGTACGGATCGATGTCCGCACTGCGGTCGTGTTCGACACCGGCGGCGTCGAGCAGCTTGCGCATGCGGCCGGCGCGCATCGCGTCGAACAGGTCCATCGCACCGCCGATGTGAGTGCCGCCGATGTAGATCTGCGGGATGGTCGGCGAGCCGGTGCGGTCTTTCAGCACGGCGCGGATCTTGGTGCCCAGGTCGCCCTGCTGCAGCGCCACCGAGTCGATGTCGACGCTCTTGTAGGCGATGCCGAGGCGCGCGAACAGCTTGCGCGCGGCCCAGCAGAACTCGCACCATTCGAGCGCGAACATCACCACGCCGTGGTCCTGGACCACACGGGTCACGAGAGCCTCCGCGCTCTCGTCGAGCATCACCACCGGCTCGGGTTGGTGGATCGCGACCGGCGGCGCCACCGGCGCGGGCGCGTCGAAGCGATAGCCCGGCGTCGAGCGCGACAGCTCCAGCTCGGCGGCGTTCATATCGACGTCGACGCCGTCGAACAGCGGCGTCGATAGATATCGTTGGCCGGTGTCGGGCAGCATGCATACGATGTGGCTGCCTTGCGGCGCACGCCGCGCCACCTCGAGCGCGGCGGCGAGCGTGGCGCCGCTGGAGGTGCCCACGAAGATGCCTTCCTGGGTGGCCAGCTCGCGCGCCATCTGCATCGCATCGTTGCCGTTGACCGGCACGACTTCGTCCACCAGCCCTTCGGCCTTGGCTTTTTCGGTGAGGCTCGACACGAAGTCGGGGCTCCAGCCCTGCATCAGGTGCGGGCGGAACAATGGGTGGCTGGCCGACACGTGGCCTGCAGTGTCGCGCGGCTGCGCGATACCGCTGCCCAGCAGCGGCGAGTTGTCGGGCTCAGCCGCGACCACGCGGATGCGCGCGTCGGCGGCCTTCAGGCCGCGCGCCGTGCCGAGCAGCGTGCCGCCGGTGCCGAAGCCCGACACGAACGCATAGATCGGTTCATCAGCGAAGTCGGCCAGGATCTCGCGCGCCGTGGTGCGCGTGTGCACCTCGGCATTGGCCTCGTTGTCGAACTGCCGGCACAGATACCAGCCGTGCGCCTGCGCGAGCTCGCTGGCCTTGTTCAACATGCCAGTGCCCTTTTCGGCGGCGGGCGTCAGCACCACGCGGGCGCCGAGAAAGCGCAGCAGCTTGCGGCGCTCGACGCTGAAGCTCTCGGCCATCGTGACCACCAGCGGATAGCCCTTTTGCGCGCACACCATCGCCAGGCCAATGCCGGTGTTGCCGCTGGTCGCCTCGACCACGGTCTGCCCGGGCTTGAGCGCGCCGGTGCGCTCGGCGTGCTCGATGATGGCGCGGGCCATGCGGTCTTTCACCGAGCCCAGCGGATTGAACGACTCCACCTTCACGTGGACATTCACGCCGGCCGGCGCCAGCTTGTTGAGCCTGACCAGCGGGGTGTTGCCGATGGTGTCGAGAATGTTTGCGTAGCGGGCCATGGCCGCCTCCGGGTGGGTCGGTTGGAACACGGGCGGAATCTCCACCCAACGCGTGGGAGCCGGCATGTGAGCCGGCGTGGAATCGCACTGCGCAGCGCGCGTGCGATGCCACGCTCAACACCACGCAGTGGTCAGTGCGAAGCGGACACGAGCGGGTCCATTTCAAATGCAATGGGGGACACGGGCCACTTCGTGTCAGGTTCCGGATGAGCGCTGCGTTATTGCAAGTCTCCGGACCGCTTTTCTTTTCTCTCTGTCCGGACTCACCTCACTGCATATCACCAGGAGCACAACCCATGACCACCCCCCAGGCCCAGACCGCTCAAAATGGCGTCAACGTCGCTGCATTGCTGGGCGCACGCGAGGCGCTGACCGCGACCCCGGCTGCCGCCCAGTTCAAGTGGCGCGCGACCAGCGAATGGCTGCATGGCACCCACAGTCGCGCCACCGTGAATGGCTTTTTCGGACTTGGCGGCGAACAGAAACACCGCCAGACCTTTCAGTACGAATCGGATCACCCGGAGGTGTTCGCGTCCCCGGACAACGGCGCGACGCCCGTCGAGTTCGTGCTCGTGGGCCTGGCCGGCTGCCTGACCGCGGGCATCGCCGCCGTGGCGCAAAACCGCAACATCCA
>JBIODO010000266.1:0-5923 GCA_044445225.1 Burkholderiales bacterium | reverse complement strand
CGCGCCAGGTGCGATGCACACGCTGGCCAACGGCGTGCGGGTGGTGGCGTCGGCCACGCCGCACCTGCAAACGGCCGGCGTCAGCGTGTTCGTGCGCGTGGGCAGCGCGCACGAGAGCCGCGCGCTCAATGGCATCGGCCATGTGCTCGAGCACATGGCGTTCCACGGCACCCGCGAGCGCGACGCGCACCGCGTGAACCTCGACGCCGAGATGCTCGGCGCCGAGGTCAACGCGCACACCGACAAGGACCACACGGCCTACCACATGCGCGGCCTGGGCGAGCACGCGCCACGCTTCGTGGCGATGCTGGCCGACATCGTGCGCCACGCCACGTTTCCGCAAGACGAGCTGGCGCGCGAGCGCGAGGTGCTGCTGCAGGAGGTGGCCGAGGTCGAGGACGACCCGATCACCGTGGCCTACCAGTTGTTCGACCACGCCTGCTGGGCCGAGCACCCAGCGGCACAACCGGTGATCGGCCAGCGCCGCGTCATCGAGCGCTGCACGCGCGAGCAGCTGGCCGCGCACGTGCAGCAGCACTACACCGGGGCCAACATCGTCGTCGCGGCAGCCGGCGCCGTCGACCCCGGCGCGGTGCTGCGGGCCGCTGAGGCCGCATTCGGCGACATGCCGCATGGCGCGGCCAACGAGTTGCCTGCCGCGACCTATGCGGGCGGCACGCGCGTCAAGCGCATGGACGTGGGCCGCCAGATGCACCTGGTGATGGGTTATCCGATCGCCGGACGTGCCGATGCCGACGCGGCGGTCGACGTCGCCGCTGCGGTGCTGGGCGACGGCATGAGTTCACCGCTGCTGGCCGAGCTGCGCGAGAAACGCGGCCTGGTCTATCACGCCGCCTGCAACGCCGACCGCTTCGAGTTCGGCGGCCAGTTGGCGATCGAAGCGTCGTTCGCGCCGGAGCACATGGACACCGTGCTCGGACAGGTGGTGCTGCTGATGCGCGGCCTGGCCGAGCGCATCGACGCGGTCGACCTGGAGCGCGCCCGCAACCAAGTGACCGTGCGCTGGTTGCGCCACGACGAACGCCTGACGCAACGCCTGGAAGACGCCGCGCTCGACCTGTTCGCGCTGCAGCGGGTGCGCAGCGTGGCCGAGCGGCTGGCGCTCGTGCGCGAGGTGTCGGCCTCGCAGGTGCGCGCGGCTTTCCAGCGCATGCTCGACGCCGGTGCTTCGGTGGCCATCACCGGCAGCGTCGGCCGCGGTGCCTCGCGGCGGGTCGAAGAAGCTCTGGCGCAAACCCCGCCGCGCCGGCGTGCCCGGCGCCGCAGCGAGTGACGCGCCGGCTCAGTCGGTGCGCTCGACCATGTTGAGCAGAAAGCCGGCGCCGCTGCGCCCGGCCGCTGCGGCCTGCACCAAAAACACCTTGGCGCGCTCGACGTCGCGGCGCACCTGGTTTCCGTACATCGGCTCACCCATCAGCAGCATGAAACCGGCGCATTCGGCCGCCTCGGCGTTGCGTTGCGCGGCCAGGCTTTCGAACAGGTCCAGCGAGTGGCGGTACTGCCCGACGTGGTAGGCATGCTGCGCTTCGGCCATCGAGGGCCGCTTGTCCGACGCCCATGAGCCCGAAATCGCCGCCGCCATGGCAACGGCATAGAGAATCCTTCGTCGCATGCGGGTCCTTCAATTGAGTGACAGGCGGCTGGCGTGGCACGCCACTACCATCGACAGTGCCACGCGGTAAGCCGCGCCCACCGGCCATTGGCAGCAGGCCTCGCACCCCCTAGAAAAGAGTCCCGCCGGCTGTCGATCCCACGCGCGGCGAACCGTCGTTGTCATGGTGGCGCAGCGACTGCGCGCCACCAGTCATCAACCCGAGACGAGGTACCTCACCATGCCAAGCAAGTCCGTCCATCCGATCCCTCAGGGCATGCACTCGCTGAGCCCGCACATCGTTTGCACCGGCGCCGCCAAGGCGATCGATTTCTACAAGGCCGCCTTCAACGCCGTTGAACAAGGGCGCATGCCCGGCCCCGACGGCAGGCTGATGCACGCGGCTGTGAAGATCGGCGATTCCACGCTGATGCTGGTCGATGAAATGCTCGAGTACGGCGCCAAGAGCCCGAAGACACTCAACGGCTCGCCGGTGACGATTCACCTGTATGTCGAAGATGCCGACGCCACGTTCGCGCGGGCGGTATCCGCCGGCGCGAAGGTGACGATGCCGCTGGCCGACCAGTTCTGGGGCGATCGATACGGTCAGGTCGAAGACCCGTTCGGCCACAAGTGGTCGATTGCCACCCACGTGTGGGACATGACGCCCGAAGAGATGAAAGAGGCGATGAGCAAGATGGCGTCGAAGTGACGACGCGCCGCCTACCGGCCAGCCAACCCCCCGGCGCCACGATGACGCCGCAGCGCTGCGATCGCTGGGGTGCTCCCAACTGGGAGCACCCCGCGCTGGGATACGCACCGACTTTCCGTGCGCGTCCGGTCCCGATGCAATGGCACCAAGCCATGACACCCCATCGAGACCGCCGCCATGACCACCACGACCCGCTCCGCTTGCCCGGCATCGCTGCCGGCGGTCGCGTGCGAGCCGTTCGCGATCGGCGCGCACCTGGTCACGCCGCGCCGCGGCTACACGCACCACGGCATCTACGTGGGCGCCAATCGGGTCGTGCACTACGCCGGCTGGTCGCGCGCGGCGCTCACCTGCCGCCCGGTGGAAGAGGTGTCGCTCGAGGAATTCGCCGGTGGCCGCGGCGTGCGGGTTGTTGCCGACTCGCCGGCGCGATATGCTCCGGCAGATATTGCGGGCCGCGCGCGTTCGCGCCTCGGTGAAGACCGCTATCGCATCGCCAGCAACAACTGCGAGCATTTCTGCCACTGGTGCCTGTCGGGCGAAAGCCGCAGCGTGCAGGTGGATCGCCTGCTCGGCTGGGTGTCGACCGTCACCGCGGCGTGGCATCGCTTCGCCGCCTCTGCGCTCGGCGCCGGCGTGAGGCTGCGCGCGCAAAGCGCCCGTTGCTGAAAAGGTCCTTCGCTTTTTTGCGTTGCTGTCTCGCTTGCGACAGTTTGATCTCGGGCGTATAACGCAACCCCCACCCCGGGCGCGGCCAAGAAGAAACTCCCTCTCGTCGAAGGCGGCCCCGGAGGGCTCAACAACGAGGAGACACCATGAAGTTTCGTCATTCGGCGATGGCTGTTGCGGCCATCTTGGCCGCCGGCTGCGGTAGCACGCCCATGGCCGCCGACGTCACGTCCGACCGGTTGCTCAAGGCCGACAGCGAGCCCGGCAACTGGATGACTTACCACGGCAACTACCAGTCGTGGCACTACAGCGGCCTGTCCGAGATCAACACCAGCAACGTCAAAGGCTTGACTGAGGCGTGGTCGCACGTGGCCAGCCGCTCGGTGCGCGGCCTGCAGTCGTATCCGCTGGCGGTGGATGGCGTGCTGTTCTACTCCGGCTCGTACAACCAGCTGTGGGCGCTCGACGGCGCCACCGGCGAGGTGCTGTGGCAGTACAAGCAAAAGCTCAACGAAGACCTGGTCGCCAAGCAGACGCACTCGCCGTACAACCGCGGCATCGCCATCGGCTACGGCAACGTTTATATGGGCACGCTCGACGGCAAGCTGGTGGCCGTCGACGCCAAGACCGGCAAGCTGGCATGGGAAACGAAGCTGGTCAACTCCGAGAAGCTGACGGTGGGCTTTACCGGCGCACCGCTGCTCGTGAAAGACAAGGTCATCATTGGCGCCCAAGGCGGCGAGTGGCCCAGCCGCGGCCCGATCTTCGGCGTCGACGCCAAGACCGGCAGACAGGTCTGGCGCTTCTTCACCGCCGGCGGCGAAGAGAACAACGGCGACGCGCGCAACACGTGGCTCAACGACTCGTGGAAGACTGGCGGCGGTGGCGGCTGGATGCCCGGCGGCTACGACGCCGAGACCAATACCGTGTGGTGGGGCACCGCGAACCCGGCGCCGCTATTCGACTGGTCAGGGCCTGACTACAAGAACAAGGGTGCGCGGCCCGGCGACAACCTGTACACCACGTCGGTGATCCTGCTCGACCCCGACACCGGCCGGCTGAAGAGCTACCACCAGGAGTTGCCGCACGACGCCTGGGACTTCGACTCGGCCACCGGCGAATTCATCATGCTCGAGCGCGATGGCAAGAAGTACACCGTGCACCCCAGCAAGAGCGGCTTCGTCTGGGTGTATGACCGCAACGCCAAGGTGCAGAACGTCTGGCGCCTGATCAAGAACATCAACTTCGTCCAGGACATCAGGCCCGACGGCACGTTGGTGGGCCGGTACGACATGACCGAGGGCAAGCAGGCAAAGCCCCTGTGTCCCTACATCGCCGGCGGCATGAGTTGGAACATGGGTACCTACAACCCGAAGACCGGCATGATGTACAAGGTGGGCAACGAGTGGTGCATGGACATCACGGTCCAGAAGACCACGCCGGTGCTTGAGCCGATGGCACAGTTGAACATCGGTGCCGACTTCCAAATCGTCAACCCGCCCGACGGCAAGGCGCGCGGCCACGTTTCGGCGCGCGACCCGATCACCGGGGACAAGAAGTGGGAGATCAACTTCCCCGAGCCGCCGCTGGCGAGCCTGCTGTCCACCGGTGGCAACCTGCTGTTCGTGCCCGACGCGCGCGGCTGGTTGCATGCCTACGATGCCGGCACCGGGTCGGAGCTGTGGAAGCACAACAACGGCCAGGGCCACAACGGCGGCATCATCACCTACTCGGCCAAGGGCAAGCAGTACGTGGCGGTGATGACCGGCTGGGGTGGACTGGCCGGCGACGACTACGCGGCGTTCTTCGGTGGCTCATACGGACAGATGCCGAAGGACTCGGGCATCATCAAGGTGTTCGCATTGCCCTGAACGCCTGAAGACCTAGCGCGACAGGCGCTCGCTCGCGGGCGCCTGTTTTTTCGACGATCGTGGTCCAGTCACTCGTGCATCACCCTCGCGGCGCAAAGGTGGCCGCCCTGACGGCTGCGGCGGTTGTGCTTGTGTGCGTGCCCTTCGCGGCGCGCGCGCAAGACAACAAGCCCGGCCCGATGCAATCGGGGGCGCACGTTGGCACGCCCGAGGCCGCCAGCGCGCCGACAGCCGACACGTCGGTCCCCGACGGCGCCGCCGGCTTCGATCCCAAGCAGTTGTTCGCCAACGTGTGCGGGTGGTGCCACAGCAGCGGAGGCCGGGCGGCGGGCAAAGGACCGAAGCTCATGGGCACCACGCTGACCGACAACGAGATTGTCTATCGCATCAAGATGGGCAAGACCGGCCAGATGCCCGCGTTCGGCTCGGCGCTGAATGACCAGCAAATCGCTGCGGTGGTGGCCTACATCCGCAACCTCAAGCCGGAGGGCTCGCAATGAAGCCGCATTCGACGTGGCCTCGACGGGCGAGCTTGCGCGCGCTGGCGGCCATCGTGGCGACCTGCGCGTGCGCGCTCGCGCCCGCACGACCTCTGGCCGAAGTGCTGGTGACCAAGCAGTTGTCGCTGTGCGCCAACCCCAACGCACTGCCGTTTGCCGCCGAACGCGGCGAGCTGCCAGGTTTCCAGATCGAGATCGCGCGTGCATTGGCACAGCGTATGGAACTGCAGTTGCAGGTGCTGTGGATCGTGCCGCGCTACCGTGCTGCGACGGTCGACTGCGACATGCTGATGGACACCATCTTGAGCCCGGGCGTCGAGCAGCGTGGGCTGCGCCCCTCGATGCCCTACCAGGTGAGCGGTGTCGGCCTGGTGTTTGCGCCGGGCCAGCCGACGGTGCCCGACTACAAGTCGCTGCGCGAGGGCATGCGCGTGGGCGTAATGATGAACTCGCTGGCCAGCCTGGTGGTGAGCCGCACCGGCGCCGCGATGGTGCCGTTCGGATTCGAAGACGAGATGATGGAGGCCGTGGCACGCGGCGAAGTCAATGCCGGTGCCGT
>JBIODO010000265.1:0-5935 GCA_044445225.1 Burkholderiales bacterium | reverse complement strand
GCACCGCCAGCCGCGGCATGCGCAGCAGCGCGATGCGCCGCGGCGGCAATTCGGTCCACTGCATGTGCAGTGTGCCGGCGCCGATGCGTACCAATGCCTGGCCTTGCAGCGTACCGAGTTCGAGCCGATGCGTCCCCACGGCGCCGCGCAGGCCGCTCAGCCATTCCTGCGGCGTGAACCCCTGCTCGCGATCGAACGCCTCGGTGTAGGTGGCTGGGTCGTGCATCGTCGGCTGCGCGTCCGGCCCTCTGGGTCTGGACGAATCGCTTCACCTCAACCGCCTGCGATGGGCGGCCACACGGCGAGCACGTCACCCTCGTTCAGCGTGCGACTGGCCCGTTCGGCAGGGGGCACGAAATGGCCATTGATCAGCACCAGGTGCACCTGCTTGGGCGGCAGATCGAACGGGGCGATCACCTCGGCCACCGTGGCCTGCGGTTTCACCTCGAGCGTCAGCTGGTTGCTGCGCCGTTTGTCGACAGGCAGGTAGTCGGTCAGCGTGGCGTAGAGCTTGAACGTGATCTGCATGGCGGGCCGATGATGCCGCAGGTCTGAACCCCTATCCGGTCACGTGGCCGAAGCCCGCCTGCTGCTGCGCGCTCGCGAGATACGCCTGCATCAGCAGCGTTGGGTCGGCCATCAGCCGTTGCTTCCAGCCCGCCAGGTTCACCTGGCCCTCGACCAAACCGCGCATGACCCCGATGTGGTCGCTCCAGCCGATGCTGTTGCAGCCCACCAGCCGGTCGCCGTCGAACTGCAGGCTCAGGTGGCGTCCGGCACTGCGATCGGTCAGCTCCACGTGCTCGCCGCCGGAGACGCCCTGCCAGTTGCCGAAGCTGGTCGACACCAACCCCAGCGTGTCGAGCACGTTGATCTGCGTGACGCCGCGCAGCGCCGTCCGCCGGCCGACCATGTTGAGCGCGGCCACGCGCGCCTGCTCGGCCGCGTTGGGCTGGATCGCGCTGACGATGGTCTTGCCGCTGACCTTGTCGAAGGCCTCGGCACAGTCGCCCGCCGCGTAGACGCCGGGCACGTTGGTCTGCAGTTGCTCGTCGGTGAGCACGCCCACCAGGCAGCGCACGCCAGAGTTCTCGAGGAATCCGACGTTCGGCTTGACGCCGGTGGCGCTGATCACCAGATCGGCCTCGAGGCGCTCGCCGTTGGACAGTCGCACCGTCATCGCGCCGGTGGGCATCGATGACGAACCGAGCCCGACGGCACTCGCGATCCTGCCCAGCAGGCCGGGTTCTGCGTTGGCGCCGCGTTCGATGGCCTCGACGCGCGTGCCGGTGTGCACCGACACGCCCTTTTGCTGGCACCACTGCTTGATCATGCCGCCGGCGGTCGGGCCCATCATGCGCGGCACCATGCGATCGCCCAGCTCGATCACCGACAGCTTGACGCCGCGCGCGGCCAGTGCCTCCATGATGATGCAGCCGATGAAGCCCGCGCCCATCTGCAGCACGCGCGCGCCGGGCTTGGCGAGATCCATGATGGCGCGTGCGTCCGCCAGCGTCCAGCACGGGTGCACGCCCGGGCCGTGGATACCTGGAATCGGCGGCGTGGCCGGCGACGAGCCGGTGGCGATCAGCAGGCGGTCGAACGCGAGCGTGTGGCCGTCGTCGAGCAGCACCTGATGCTTGGCGGCGTCGAGCTGGCGCGCGCGGCCGCGCTGCAGCGTGATGCGCAATGCAGCGTAGTGATCGCGGCCGTGGCGCAGGTGCGTGCCGTCCTCGCCGATCTTGCCCATCAGCAGGTACGGGATCGCCATGCGCGAGTACGGCGGCTCGGGCTCGTCGCCGACGAGCACGATGTCATCGGCCGGCGCGTGCTTGCGCAGCGTCTCGGCGGCAATGACGCCGGCCGGGCCGGCGCCGAGGATCAGGTGTTTCATGGTCGGCGCTCCTGAGCGAACAAGGCGGTCCCGAGAACCGCCTTGTGTTGCGCACATGCCGGGCCGCACGCGGCCCGGCGATCCTCAGAGGCCCAGACGCGCGCGCGTCTCGGGCGTGAGCTGGCCGTCGGCCGTCCAGCCACGGACCGCGTAGTACTTGGGCAGCATCTCGGGCAGCTTGTTGACCAGGCCCTTGGCCGGGCCGGTCTTGGCCGGCTCGGTCAGCAGCCGCTTGGGCAGCGAGTCGTCTTTGGCGGTGAAACCCGCGCGGTTGTTGAAGTCGCGCTCCAGGTTCCAGATGCGCTCGCCGATTTTCTCCATGTTCTCCAGCGAGAACTCGGGCCCGCAAGCGGCAGCCACCTGCGGTGCCACGTCGGCCAAGCCCCAGGCGAAGCTGGTGAAGATGCACAGGCCCGCCGAGTCGAACGCGGCGGTCGCATCCTGGAAGGCCTTGACCAGCTCGGGCTTGCCGTCGGCGCTGAGCGGATCGGTCTTGACCGGGATGCCCAGCACTTCTGAAGCGACCGTGTAGCCACGCAAGTGGCAGGCGCCGCGGTTGCTGGTGGCGTAGGCCAAGCCCATGCCCTGGATGCCGCGCGAGTCGTAGGCCGGAAACTCCTGACCCTTCACGCTCATCGACAGGTCGGGGTGGCCGTACTTCGCGCACAGCCGCCTGCTGCCCTGGCCGATCTCCTTGCCGAACCCTTCGCCCTTGGCCGTGATCTCCGCAAAGTGGGCCAGCGCCTGCGCCGAGCCGAACTTGGCGTCGATGCCAAGTTGCTCCTGCTTCAGCACGCCCATGTCATAGAGCTCCATCACCGCGCCGACCGTCGCGCCGAAGGAGATCGGGTCCATGCCCTGCTCGTTGCAGATCAGGTTGGCGTATTGCAGCGCCTCGAGGTCGTTGACGCCGTTGGCCGCGCCCAGCGCCCAGGCGGCCTCGTATTCCAGGCCGCCTGAGGCGCCCCAGTACTGCGGCTTGTTCTCCACCGTGAAGTGGCCTTTGTCCATCTTGCTGATGCGCCCGCAGGCGATCGTGCAGCCGAAGCAGGCCTGGTTGGTCACCAGGTGCTTCTTGCCATCGCTGGTGCGCGGCGTGGCCATGGCCTCGGCCGAGATGTCTTTTGCGCCTTCGAACTGCACGTCGCGGTGGTTGCGCGTGGGCAGTGCGCCGATTTCGTTGATCACGTTCATCAGCACCTGCGTGCCATAGGTCGGCAGGCCCTGTCCGGTGACGGCGTTGTCGTGCAGGATCTTCTTCTTCTCGGCGGTGACCTTCATGAAGGCCTTGGGGTCGGCGATGTTGCCCACGCCCTTGGTGCCTCGCACCGCGACCGCCTTCAGGTTCTTGCTGCCCATCACCGCGCCGACGCCGGAACGTCCGGCGGCACGGTGCAGGTCGTTGACCACCGCGGCGAACAGCACCTTGTTCTCGCCGGCGAGGCCAATCGAGGAGATGCGCAGCAGCGGATCCTGATGCAGTCTCTTCAGCGTCTCTTCGGTCTCCCAGACGCTGTGGCCCCAAAGCGCCGAGCCATCGCGCAGCTCCGCGACGTCGTCGCTGACGAACAGGTACACCGGCTTCGGCGAAGCCCCCTCGAAGATGATCATGTCCCAGCCCGCCATCTTCAGCTCGGCACCCCAGTAGCCGCCTGAGTTGGAACAGGCGATGGCGCCGGTCAGGGGCCCCTTGGTGACCACGGTGTAGCGCCCGCCGGTGGACGCCATCGTTCCGGTCAGCGGCCCAGTAGCCCAGATGATCTTGTTGGCCGTCGACAGCGGATCGACCTTTGGATCGACCTCCTCGACGATGTAGCGGGTGGCGAGACCGCGCGAGCCAAGGTAATCCTTGGCCCACTTCATGTTCAGCGGTTCGGACTTGACGGTGCCGGCCGTCAGGTTGACACGGAGGATCTTTCCTGCCCAGGACATCTCGGTTCTCCTCGTGTTAAGCGGCGGCGGGCTGGTTGCCCAGCTTGTCGGCCCAGGCCTTCATCCGGTCGATGCCGGTCCAGTTGGCGTCGATGTAGGTGATCGCGCCGGTGGGGCAGGCGGTGGCGCAGGCCGGGTCACCGCCGCACAGGTCGCACTTCTGGACCTTGCCGGTCTCCTGCACGTAGTTGATCGTGCCGAACGGGCAGCTGATGGTGCAGACCTTGCAGCCCACGCAGGTGGTGTCGTTGACCACCTTGGCGCCAGTGATCTTGTCCACGGTGATCGCCTCCACCGGGCAGGCGTGCAGGCACCAAGCCTCGTCGCATTGCGTGCAGGTGTAGGGCACCTTGCGACCGGTGGTGTGGAAGTCGAATACCTTGATGCGCGACTTGGCCGGCGCGAACACGCCGTAGTTCTCGTACGAGCAGGCCATTTCGCACTGCAAGCAGCCGGTGCATTTGTCCGCATTGATGTGCAGGCTTTTTTGCATGGTGTGGGTCTCCGCTGGAGGTCGATGCAGCCAGCGCCGCCGGGAGCGGCCCTCTTGGCTGCACGCGCTATGCAATGATTTGCATAGCGGTCGCCAGGTACTACCTAGGCTTAACCCTGATTCCGCTGCGGGATCGGCAGCGACTGTCCCAGCTTGATACGTGTGTCTTGCGAAATGTCAAGATCGACTCGAGTCGCCGGGCGTCACAGCCCTGTGAAGCCCCGGCAAGGGCAGGCAATGCAAACGACACCATAGGGGAAAGTGCCCTCCTGCCTCTCGACCGGAGGCAGACATAGCATTCTTCAGCGCTGCCCCGCTCCGAGGGCGGCACCGAAGGAGACATCCCATGGGGACGACGATTTCCCTCACCGTGAACGGGCGGGCGGTGACCCGCGACGTCGCGCCGCAGACGCTGTTGGCCGAATTCATCCGCGAGACGCTGCGCCTGACCGGCACCCACATCGGCTGCGACACCAGCCAGTGCGGCGCCTGCACGGTGCACGTCAACGGCCGCGCAGTGAAGAGCTGCGCAATGCTTGCCGTGCAGGCCGCCGGCGCCGAAGTCACAACGATCGAGGGCTTAGCCGCCGCCGACGGCACGCTGCACCCCATGCAGGCGGCGTTCCGCGCCTGTCACGGCCTGCAGTGCGGCTTCTGCACCCCGGGCATGGTGATGAGCGCGGTCGACCTTGTGAAAAACCACAACTGCTCGACCGAAGAGCAGATCCGCGCCGGCCTGGACGGCAATCTGTGCCGTTGCACCGGCTACCACAACATCGTCAAAGCCGTGGCGCAGGGCGCCGCGGCGATGAAGTGAAGGAGGCGCGAACATGAACGCACCACAAGCCGCATTCGTCGGCCGCAGCGTCGAGCGCCGCGAAGACGCGCGCTTTCTCACGGGCAAGGGCCAGTACACCGACGACATCACGCTGCCCGGCCAGACCTGGGGCCATTTCCTGCGCAGCCCGCACGCGCACGCGCGCATCAAAAAGCTCGACACCACCGCCGCCGCCAAGGCGCCCGGCGTGCTGGGCATCTTCACCGGCGAGCACTTCAAGCAGGTGGGCGGGCTGCCGTGCGGCTGGCTGATCAACAGCCTCGACGGCTCGCCGATGAAGGAGCCGCGCCATCCGGTGCTGGCCGACGGCAAGGTGCGCCACGTCGGCGACCGCGTCGCGCTGGTCGTCGCCGAGACGCGCGAGCACGCCGAGGCCGCGTCGCAACTGATCGACGTCGACTATGAAGAGCTGCCCGCGGTGGTCGATGCCGCCAAGGCGGCCAAGGCCGGCGCCGCGGTGCACGACGAGGCGCCCGACAACCGCTGCTACCAGTGGGGCATCGGCGACAAGGACGGCACCGACGCGGCGCTCAAAGGCGCTGCGCACGTGACGACGCTGAGCTTTCGCAACAACCGGCTGATTCCCAACGCGATCGAGCCGCGCGCGGCCAACGCCAGCTACGACGTCAACGCCGACAGCTACACGCTGTACGTGGCCAATCAGAACCCGCACGTCGAGCGGCTGCTGATGTGCGCCTTCGTGCTCGGCATTCCCGAGCACAAGATGCGCGTGGTGGCGCCCGACGTGGGCGGCGGCTTCGGCTCCAAGATCTACCTG
>JBIODO010000264.1:0-5942 GCA_044445225.1 Burkholderiales bacterium | reverse complement strand
TCGAAGGCGCTGCCCAATGCGCACAGCGTCTGACCGTTGTTGACGTGCTGCTTGATGCTCCACGCGCTGAAGGTGGCCGACTCGCGCCATCCGGTGGATTCGGCCAGCCAGGTGAATTTCACGAACGGCAACTGGCCGATCAAGCGGCAGGTCAGGCCCGAGCCGTAGACGCCGATCGCGAGGTAGCTCGAGCCGCCGCCGGCCTGTGAAAACACGCGTTGCACGCTCTGGAAATACGGCACCACCGCAGACTGGACCTGCGCTGCGCTGAAATCCGCGTCCACCGCAAAGTAGACCGCGCTGCCGGCGGGCTGGCCCACTTGGCCCGCGTAGGTCAGCGCCGAGATGGCGTCTTGCTCGCCGCGTTGCGCACCGAAGTCTTCGACCGCGCGGGCACGGTCTTGGTACACGCACGCGATGTCGAGGCCGGCACGCGCCAGCTGCGCCGCCTCGCGCGGGTTCAAACGCTTTTCGGCCTGCGTGGTGGTGCGCGAGTGATAGCGAACGACGAAGCGCCGGCCCTCGTCGAACAGGCACGCGGCCGACGCCTCGCAACGCCGATTGGTCGACAGGCCGTTCATCGGATCGCTGACACCATCACCCGTCCCCTTGCCAGCAGACAGCGCGAGTGGCCCACCTCTGGCGCCCATGATGCGCCGGCCGATTGTTCGGCGTGTCAGTGCGGACCCTAGCCTCGCACCCGCTGCAGCAACTGCTCGATGTAGGGATCGTCGATCTGCAGCGCATCGAGCTGGCGGGACAGCTGCTCCAGGTAGTCGCGGTTGGTGCCGACCACGCCGGCCGCGCGCGCGATGATGGCGGCCGTGTCGTTGAGCGGCAGCTCGCCGGCGTAGTCGGTGTGCGCGGGGTTGGCCGTCATCACCAGCGCCGTGACGTTGCCCTGCGGCGTGGTCACCGGCAGCAGGGCCGGCCGATAACCGCCGCGCAGCATCTCGCGGCGCCACAGCATGCCCGACTCGACATCGGCCACCTTGCCGGCGATCCGAAACGCCAGGCCGCGGCAACGACAACTCTCGCTGCCGGGCTCGAGGGTCAGCATCAGCGCCGGCTGCTCGCGTGTGCCGCGTGCCACGTAGGTCTTGTAGCTGAAGCGCCGTTCATAGCCAGGCAGATCGGCCATCCGCACCTCGGTGAAATGAAAGCCCGGGTCCCACATCAGCGACCCGTAGCCATAGACCCACAGATCGCGCTGCTCGGCGCACAGCTCACCGAGCAACGCGCGCCGCGTGGCTTCGAGCTCTTGATCACTCAGGCGCCAGCCATCCGGGAGGCCCAGCTTGCGAGCGCGCTCGTCCCACGCTGCCACCACCTCGAGCGTGGCGCGCAGCGTGGACTGCTCGGCCGGCGTGAGCTTGCCACGCAGAACCGGCAGATGCATGAATGCATCGAGTATCAAGATGAACTCCTATCGGCGGGCAAGCCGCACCCGACCCACGCAAGAGCCGCCTCAGGCAGGACGTGCACAGCGAAGAACTTGGAGGCCTACTGTGCGGGCGCCGACGCGGGCGACGCCAGCGGCTTGCCCTTCTCGACCACGTACACGCCGACGAGTTTGGTCGGCGTGGCGCCGTCGTTCTGCGCGTTGTGCACCGTGCCGGCGGGGATCACGAAGCCGTCGCCCGCCTTCACCTTGCGCGACGGCTGGCCGGCGATCATCAGCGTGGCCTCGCCCTCCATCACGTAGCTGATCTCGTCACCGGGGTGCGTGTGCCATCCGGCCACGCCACCCGGCGCCACCTCGACGCGCGCCACCACCGCCTCGCGCCCGGGCACCGACACGTCGGCCTTGGCGACCATGGTGCGCGTGAGCGCCGAGTTCTGCGCCACCAGGATGCCGGCAAACGCGAGCATCGCGCCGCCGACCACATAGAGCTTCACGCGCTTGGGCATGTGCTGCCTCCGTTGAGTCGCAAAAGAGCGAACGATCGATTGTCTGTGCGGCGCACGGGGCCCTCAACCAAGCTTTCCCGGTGCATCGGTTACCCTCGCATTCATGGCACAGCACAACGGCAGCACACTGCTGGGGCGCGTCGCACTGGTCACGGGCGCGAACACCGGCATCGGCTTGGTCACTGCGCGCGAGTTGGCGGCGCGGGGCGCGCACGTGTTCGTGGCGTGCCGATCGGCCGAGCGCGCGCAGGCCGCCATCGCCACCATCGTCCCTGGCGCCGGTGGCCCCAAGCCCGAAGCCTTGTCGCTCGATCTGGGCGACTTCGCGTCCGTGCGCCAGTGCGCGTCGGCGTTTCTGGCACGCGGCCTGCCGTTGCACCTGCTGATCAACAACGCAGGCCTGGGCGGCGGGCGCGGCCTCACGAAGTCGGGCTTCGAGCTCTCGTTCGGCGTCAACCACATGGGGCATTTTCTGCTCACGCAATTGCTGCTCGAGCGCATCAGGGCGTCGGCGCCGGCGCGCATCGTCACGGTGGCCAGCAAGGCGCACTACCGCGCCAAAGGCATCGACTGGAATGCGGTGCGCCAGTCAACCGCCACGCGCTCCGGGTTCCCCGAATACGGCGTGTCCAAACTCGCCAATGTGCTGTTCAGCGCCGAACTCGGCCGCCGGCTTGCCGGCAGCGGCGTCACCACCTATGCGCTGCACCCCGGCGTGGTGGCGTCCGACATCTGGCGCAAGGTGCCGTGGCCGCTGCGCGCGCTGATCAAGCTGGCGATGATCACCACCGAAGACGGCGCGAAGACTTCGCTGTACTGCGCCACCGCGCCCGAGGTGGCGAATGCAAGCGGGCTGTACTACGACCGCAGTCGCCCCAAGGAGCCGAGCCGCGTCGCGCAAGACCCCGTGCTGGCCGCGCAACTGTGGCAGCACAGCCAACAGTGGGTGGGTTAGGCCGGCAGGCCGATCACACCCGCGAGCGCAATTCGCGCACGCCGCGCCCGAGCTTGCGGCGCAGCAGCGTACGCAGCGTCACGCCGTCGGCATAGCCGATCTTGGCCGCGATCTGATCGACGCTTTCGCTTCCGGTGCGCAGCAGGTGCACCGCGCGCTCGATGCGCAGATCCTGAAAGTACGACAGCGGCGTCTTGCCGAGCACGCTGCGCAGACGCCGCGCCAGCGTGCGCTCGCTGGCACCGACCGCGCGTGCCGCATCGGTGAGCGAGAAACCATGCGCCAGCCGACGACGCGCCCAGCCTTCGAAGCGCTCGACCACCGGATCGGCGTGCGCCAGATGGTCGGGGATCACGAACTCGGCCTGCGAGCCTCGCGCTTCCACCAACAGATAGCGCGCCGCCAGTGAGGCCAGTGCGGGGCTGCGCGCGCGCACGACGCTCAGCGCCAGATCCAAGTGCGCCATCGCCGCTCCCGCGGTGGTGAAGCCCGCGGAGTTGACGAGCATGCGCGACTCGTCGAGCACCACGCGCGGGTAACGCTGCCGGAACATCGGCGCCAGCCACCACGAGGTGGTGGCGCGCTGGCCGTCGAGCAGTGCGCTCTCGGCGAGCACGAAGGTGCCGGTGCATGCGGCACCGGTGGTGGCACCGGCGCGCGACCAGCGTTGCAGCGCGGCCACCGCGTCGGCCACGTCGGGCCTGGCCAGGCGCGCCGCCAGCGCATCGGGCATCTTGGCGCCGAGTGCCGGCACCAGCACGGCGTCTGGCCGTCGCACCTCGGCCACGGATTTCACCGGCACCGTCAACCCTTGCGCCGTGCGCACGTGCCGGCGCACGCCGACCAGCGTGAGGTCGATCGGCGGCGGCGCGCTGGGCAGCGTGGCCGCGAGCTCGTTGGCGGTGGTCAGCGTGTCGGTGAGCGCGGCCAGGCCGAGGTCGAACACGCCGTCGAGCACGAGCAGATGGATTCGCATGGCAGGAATGATATCAATGTTGTCGTTCCAGCCACTCGCGCCCGGGCATCCTCAGGCCCACACTGCGCCCCTCGCTGTCATCCATTCACCGAAAGGAGTCCCTCATGGTCAAGCTCTCACTGTTCGTCCGCCTCGAAGCCAAACCGGGCAAGGAGGCCGCGGTGGCCGACTTTCTGGCCGGCGCGCTGCCACTGGCCAACGCCGAGTCGCGCACCATCGCGTGGTTCGCGTTGAAGTTCGGCCCGTCGACCTTCGGCGTCTTCGATGCCTTTGCCGACGACGAGGGCCGCCAGGCGCATCTCACCGGCCCGATCGCCGCCGCGTTGATGGCAAACGCCGCCTCGCTGCTCAGCGAACCGCCGAAGATCGAGAAGGTCGACCTGCTCGCGGCCAAGCTGCCGGGATAAGGCGCTCGCAGGCCAGCGTGAACGCACCCTTCACGGGCGCGTTTTTCATCGCGCGCATCACGGCTTGGTCGGCGCCGCCGGCAAGAACGCCTGCTGCCCGCTGGAGCCGGGCACGTCGTGCAGATCGGACAACCAAGGCATGGCCGAACGCTGCCAGATCTGCGCGGCCGGTACCAACTCGGCGCGCTGCGCCACGCAGCCCAGGCGAATGACCACCGACGTGGGGTTCTGCGGCGCGGTGGCGAACAAGGGCGTGGCGCAGTGCGGGCAGAAGACCTGCGCTCTTTTGTTGCCGCTCTCGGCCACCTTGACATAGCTCTTGGTCTCGCCGTGCAGCACCAGCGTGTCGTACGGCGCCACCGCCACGGCGCGAAACGGCGCACCCGAAAGCACCTGACAGTCGCTGCAGTGGCACACCACCACCCGCGTCGGATCGATCTGCGCCGTGAACGATACCCGGCCGCAGTGGCAGGCGCCGTTGATCTGCATGTCGCTTTCTCCCGCGGCGAATGCCGCACCATGGCTCGACGATTCAGTATGCCTTGCCGGCACCGGCTGAACGCGGTGTCCGAGCCGTGCGCTGCCCTTGCCACCCCGTGCGATCGCCGCTACAAACGCGCCCATGCGCCAACTCGTGCTCCTGTGTGACGGCACCAACAACAACCTGACGGGGGCCGCGCAAGACACGCACGTGGTCGCGCTGGCCGAACTGCTGCGCGCCGACCCCGACGACGAGCGCGTGGTCTTCTACGACCCCGGCGTCGGCAACCCGGGGGAACTGCCCGGCACCACCGTGTGGGACAAGGCGCGCCGCCAGGCCGAGCGCATCGACGGCCTGGCGTTCGGGCGCGGCGTGTTCGACAACATCGCCGAAGGCTATCGGTTCCTGATGCACCAATGGCGCTCGGATCAAGACGAAATCTGGCTGTTCGGTTTCTCGCGGGGTGCGTTCACCGCGCGCAGCATCGCAGGCCTGATCAACCGCTTCGGCATTCTGCAGCCGCAGATGGCATCGATGGTGCCCACGCTGCTGCACCTGTATTTCTCCGACGCCACGCCAAAGGGCGATGCCATCGGCACGCAAGCCTCGCGGCTGTTTGCGATGGCGCCGCAGCGCAAACCGTTCGTTCAGTTTGTCGGTGTGTGGGACACGGTGGCCACCGTCGGCACCTGGCCGTTCTCGTTGCGCATCAAGGCCAAGCCCACGCTGCAAGGTAAACGTTTCGTGCACGTGCGGCAGGCCCTCGCGCTCGACGAACATCGCGCGCAGTTCGTGCCGCGCGCCTATGCCGAAAACAACGGGCCCATCCAGCTGGCCGATGGCCAGGCGGGGTCGATCTCACAGCAGTGGTTCCGCGGCGCGCACTGCGACGTCGGCGGCGGCTATGCGCTCACCGAGGGCCGGCTGGCGCGCGCGCCGCTGACCTGGCTGGTTTGCGAGGCGGTGCAGTGTGGCCTGCGGCTGCGTCACGGCGGCCAGCTGCTGAACAGCGAGGCCAGCGCGGCCGCGGCGGTGGCGCAGGTGATTCAGCAGATCACCGGCAAGCCCGATCCGGTGACCACCGGTGCGGCGCACCCCACAGTGCACTGCCAGTTGCACATCACGCCGTTGTGGGCGCTCAGCGGCATGGCGTTGCGCGACACCCGCCGGGTGGCCGTGGACGATGCGCCCGATGTGCCGGCACATATGGGC
>JBIODO010000263.1:0-5944 GCA_044445225.1 Burkholderiales bacterium | reverse complement strand
GCCCGCTTTGCCGATGCGTTGTGGATCGAAGACGGCTTGGCCGCCAACACCACCAGCGCATACCGCCGCGACCTCGATCTGTGCGCCCGTTGGCTCGCGCACGGCCCCGGCCGCAGCCTGCGGGCCGCCAGCGAGGCCGACCTGCTGGGCTACATCGCGGCGCGCCATGCCAGCACGCGTTCGACCACGGCCAATCGCCGGCTCACCGTGTTCAAGCGTTTCTATCGCTGGCTGGTGCGCGAGCATCTTGCGCCGGCCGACCCGACGTTGCGCATCGCGTCGGCCAAGCAGCCGTTGCGCGTGCCCAAGACGATGTCGGAGACCCAGGTCGAGTCGCTGCTCGAGGCGCCCGACATCGACGGCGCGCTCGGGCTGCGCGATCGCGCGATGCTCGAGTTGATGTACGCCAGCGGCCTGCGCGTCAGCGAGCTGGTGGGCTTGAAGTCGGTGCACGTGAGCTTGGGCGAGCACGTGCTGCGTGTGATGGGCAAGGGCGCCAAGGAGCGCCTGGTGCCGTTTGGCGCCGAGGCGGCCCACTGGCTGCAGCGCTATCTGACCCATGCTCGCGCAGCGATACTGCGTCAGCACAACAGCGACGCGCTGTTCGTCACCGCGCGTGGCGCCGGCATGACGCGCCAGATGTTCTGGAAGATCGTCAAGCAGCATGCCCGCACGGCCGGCATCCACACGCCGCTGTCGCCGCACACGCTGCGTCACGCCTTCGCAACGCACCTGCTGAACCACGGCGCCGATCTGCGAGCCGTGCAGATGTTGCTCGGCCACGCCGACATCTCGACGACCACGATCTACACCCACGTGGCGCGCGAACGGCTGCGCCAATTGCACGCGCAGCACCATCCGCGCGGCTGAGCCCGCACGTGCGCGCCGCCCCTGCGGGCGGTCGCACGGCTGGCGACAACGCGCAGCGCTGCGGTGCAGGCTCACATCGCGTCAGCGATGTGAAGGCCCACAGGGGCCGGCCGGAGCCAAGGACCGCGGGCATGCAGGCCCGCAGGCTGGGGGAGCCCGCGCGTCAGGCCCGCGCGCGCATCACCGCGGCGGTGCGCGTCTCGACGCCGAGCTTGGCGTAGATGTGCTGCAGGTGCTTGTGCACCGTGCGCACGCTGGCGCCGACGATGGCCGCGATGTCGCGGTCGGTCTTGCCCGCGGCCACCCATTGCAGCACCTCGCGCTCACGCGGAGTCAACGGGACCAGCGCCGACAGCGTGGGCGCGCACGTCTCGCGCTCGATTGACGGAGCCGCCGCGCGCGGCGCCCGGCCGCTTTGTGCGAACAGGCGGGCCAGCGGCGCGCGCACCTGGTCCAGCAGGGCGGCCTCGCGATCGCTGAAATCGCGGCCACGACGGTTCAGCACCCAGCTGACCAGCCAGCCGTTGCCCTGGTGCAGCGGCAGCGCCAACACATGGTCGATGCCGATGCGCCGGTAGTAATCGGCATACAGCGGCGTGCGCTGGAAGCTCGGCAACGACAACGAGTCGCTGATGCGGTGCACGTACGGATGCAAACGCTCGCCGTGCACCTGCACTAAGGGATGCTCACGGAAGTGCTGATCGAAGCACTCGCGTTCGGCGGGCCCGATCGAACCCGCTGCGTCGCCGTGCACGGTGCGCCGTCCGCTGACCAGATGGCAGATCGACAGCGTGGTCAGCTCCGAAGCCACCAGGCGCTTCAGGCCGCTGCCCGCGCTGCGCACGAAGCCATCGTCGTCGATGAGCGCCGAGGCGACCTCGTTGACGAACTCGAGCGCCGCGCGCCAGTCGCCTGCGCGCAGCAGGTTGGGGTCGGGGGTTCGCAGCGAACCCGCAGGTATCTGCAGGGCAGCGCGGTCCATCGTCGGCGACGCCTTCGGGGTTGCGTGGCCAGTATACGCACGCGGTCTGCGACGCGCGCGTCAGCGCGCTCGCCCACCACCCCGCGATCGGGAGGCGGCTTGCAGTGCAGCGAGTTCGGCGCTGTCGAAGCCGGCGGCGCGCCGCGCCTCCAGATTGAACGGTGGCTTGGGGCGCGGCGCGCGGTAGCGCGTGGCCAGCTCGTCGTAGGTGGTGATCGGATCGCGGCCTTCGCGCGCGCACAACCAGCGGTACCAGCGGTTGCCCACCGCGACATGGCCGATCTCGTCGCGCAGGATCACGTCGAGGATGCACGCCGCCTGCTCGTCGCCCGCGCGCGCGAACTTCTCGCGCATGGCCGGCGTCACGTCGAGGCCGCGTGCTTCCAGCGTGCGCGGCACCAGCGCCATGCGGGCCAGCGGCTCGGTGCGCGTGCGCTCGGCCATGCTCCACAAACCATCGTGAGCATCGAAGTCGCCGTATGCGTGGCCCAGCGTCGCTAAGTGCTCAGCCACCAACGTGAAGTGCAGCGCCTCCTCGGCGGCAACCTGCATCCATTCGAGGTAATACGGGCGCGGCATCCGCTCGAAACGCCACACCGCGTCGAGCGCCAGATTGATGGCGTTGAATTCGATGTGCGCCACCGCGTGCAACAGCGCAGCGCGTCCCTGCGCCGTGAAAGCGCCGCGCGCGGCCTGTTCGTTGGGCGGTACTCGGCGCGGCTTGTCGGGTCGGCCCGGCAAGCCGGCCGGCTCGAACAACTGCGCCTGCGCATCCACCACGGACACTGACGCGTCGCCTCGCGCCCACTCGCGCAATTGCGTCGCCTTGTCGGACGGCCCGGCGAGCATCAGCAGCTGCAGCGCACGGCGACGTAGTTCCATGTCTGCGATGATAGGACGCAGTGAGCGACCGATTGCACAAGTTCCTGTTCGAAGGCCTGCCGGTGCGCGGCATGCTGGTGCAGTTGCGTGCCAGCTGGCCCCAGTTGCTGTCGCGGCGCGCCACCGCCAGCGACGGCGGGCACGCCTTCGCACCGGAGGTGCGTGGCTTGCTGGGCGAGATGAGCGCGGCGGTGTGCCTGATGCACGCCAACATCAAGTTCGAGGGTGCACTGATCCTGCAGGTGTATGGCGATGGGCCGGTCAAGCTGGCGGTGGCCGAGGCGCGCACCGATCTCGGCTTTCGCGCCACCGCCAAGGTAGTGGGCGCCGTGCCGGCCGGGGCCCAGCTGGAGGCCATGCTCAACCTGCACGGCCAGGGGCGCTGCGCGATCACGCTCGATCCGGGCGAGCGAAGCCCGGGGCGCCAGCCGTACCAGGGCGTCGTGCCGCTGCACGGTGATCGGCGCGAACCGCTGCAGCGGCTTGCGCAAGTGCTCGAACACTACATGCTGCAGTCCGAACAGCTCGACACGCGGCTGGTGCTGGCCGCCAATGACGAGGTTGCCGCTGGCCTGCTGATCCAGCGCATGCCCGCGCAGGGCGACCGCAACCTGTCGGGCAGCGGCTGGAAGGAAGGCGACGAGGACGGGATCGGGCGCAGCGAAGACTTCAATCGCATTGCGATGCTGGCGGCCACGCTCACCGGCGACGAGCTGCTCAGCCTGCCGCCCGAGCAGATTCTGAAGCGCCTGTTCTGGCAGGAGACGGTGCGCCTGTTCGATCCGTTAGAGCCACGCTTTGCCTGCACCTGCTCGAGGCAACGGGTGGCCGGCATGCTGCGCGGCCTCGGCCGCGACGAGGTGGATTCACTGCTCGCCGAGCAGGGACAGGCCGAAGTGGCGTGTGACTTCTGCGGCGCGATGTATCGCTTCGACGCGGTCGACGTCGGCGAAGTGTTCGTGGCGGCCCACAAGCAGCCGCCGGGGTCGCGCTCGGTCAACTGAGACGCGGCTCGTCGCAGCTGCGCAACGCAGCTAGGGGCGCCCGACCAGTAGATGGCGCTCGCAGTCGGGGTCGCCGCATTCGGCGCAGACGTGTCGCCAGCGCGATGGGCTGCGGGGCTCTGGCTTCAACGCCGAGTGCGTCGCCCGCAGCGCATTGGCCAAGCGGTATTCGCCGCTCCCCGTCACGATGGCGAAGGGCACGCCACCGTCTTGCAGCGCCGTGCGCAGCAGCGCATCGACCGGCGCCCGCACGTGTTCGCCATCGCGCATCAGCCCGTCGGCCACCCACGGCAGATCGAGCGCGGTCAGCAGGGTCACGCGATGGTGAGCCTGCTGCGCCACGGCGGCGGTGACCAGCGAGTCGTCGTCGAACAGCAGCTGGCTGTAGATCGCGATCATCAGCGCCGTGGTGTCGGCCACCACCAGTTCGTGGGTGCGCGCGGCCTCGGCAATGCGTTTGGCTTGCATCCGCGCGATGGCGGCCTGCTCGTCTTGCCGCGGCGTGCGGCCCTCGTGCAGGCAGAATTCGCGCAGGAACTCTTCCACCAGCGCGACACGGCGCCCTTGCGCGGCGAAGCTGTCGGCCAGCCCGCGAGCCAGCGTGGTCTTGCCGGTGCTTTCGGCGCCCAGCACGGCGATCACCGCGCCTTGGCCTTGTGCTGGCCGATCGCCCAGCATCGCTATGCAACGCCTCGTGTCATTGACCCGAAAAGCGCGGCGCGCGCTTCTCGGCCCACGCCGCGCGGCCCTCCTGCAGGTCGTGCGATGCGGCGGCGCGCTCGATGTCGCGCCGCAGATCTTCGGCATCGAGCGCACCGCGCGCGATGCGGTTGAGGTTCTTCTTCATGCCCAGCAGCGCCAGCGGCGCCATGCTGGCCAAGGTGGCCGCAAGCTGGTCGGCGCTGGCTTGCAGCGCATCGGCGGCCACCAGGTGGGTGAGAAATCCGATCGCCTGCATTTCACGGGCGTCGATCTTGTCGGCGGTGAGGAACAAGCGCTTGGCCTGGTCGACACCCAGGCGCGACACATAGCGCTCCAACCCGCGGCGATAGAAGTGCAGCCCCAGCCGCGCCGCCGGCATGAACATCTCGGTGCTCGTGCTGCCGAGACGAAAGTCGCACGCCAGTGCGAGGTCGGTGGCGCCGCCGTAGACGCCGCCTTGCAGCAGCGCCATCGTCACCGGCCGCGCGTCTTCGAGTGCATTGACCATGTCCTCGAACGCCACCGGCCGCGCACCGCCGATCTGGCCGATGTCGTAGCCGGCGCAAAACGTCTTGCCGGTGGCCTGCACGCGCAGCACCAGCACCTGCGGCGTGGCGTTGACGCGCGCGAGGTGCTCGCTGATCGCCAGCAGGTCAGCAGGCTCCAGGCGGTTGGCCTGTTGCGGCCGGCGCAGCGTCAGCGTCGCGACGGCGCCATCGATGCGCAGCTCCGGTGTGTCGGCTTGCGAGACTGTTGCCATCAACGACCCTTGAAGTGCGGCGTGCGTTTTTCCATGAAGGCCTGGCGGCCTTCGCGGTAGTCATCGCTGTCGAAGCAGCGGTTGACCAGCTCGGTGACCCCGTCGGCATCGTCGCGCTGCGAATAGCGCTCGAACACGCGCATCGCAACCTTGGCGGCACGAAGCGTCAGCGGCGCGTTGGCGGCAATGGTCGCGGCATAGTCGCGCACGCGGGTCTCCAGCGTTTCGGCCGTGCACACGAAGTTGACGAGCCCGATGCGCAATGCTTCATCGGCTTGCAGTTGGCGCGCGCTGAACAGGATGTCCTTGGCCGCCGATGGGCCGACCAGCCGCGCCAACGCGGCCAACCCGGGATATTCGTAGCCCAGGCCCAGTCGTGCGGCCGGAATGCCGAAGCGCGAGCCCTCGGCCGCAAAGCGCATGTCGGCCTGCAGCGCGATCGCCAGCCCGCCGCCGATGCAATAACCCTGGATCATCGCCACCAGCGGCTTGCTCAATTGCGCGAGGCCGTTCTGGCCGCGCGCGGCGATCTCGCCGTAGTGCTGTTTCTGCTCGGCATTGGCGCGTTGCTGCTCGAACTCGCTGATGTCGGCACCGGCGGCGAACGAGCGGCCGCCGATGCCGTGCATCACCACCACGCGCACCGCATCGTCGGCCTCGAATGCGGCGGTGGCGTCGCTCAGGCCCTGCCACATCTCCAGCGAGATCGCGTTGCGGCGCTCGGGCTGGTTGATGCGCAGCCAG
>JBIODO010000262.1:0-5974 GCA_044445225.1 Burkholderiales bacterium | reverse complement strand
GTTCGGGCTCGGCGCAGGCAACGGCGCGGTGGCCACGCCGTCGACGATGTGCGCCAACGCGAAACCGATTTCATGTGCTTTGTGCAGCGCCACCTCGAGCACCCGCGCCACCACCTGCGTGGTGCCGGCGGCGCTGGTGGTGGGCGTAAGGATCAGCGTCAGCGCCTGGGGCGCCAGCACGCAGTCGCGCAACACCTTGCGCACCACCACGTCGGGCGGCGCCCGATCGACCTCGAGCACCAGCACGCCGCGCTCGGCGCGATCGCGGTAGCCGAGTTGGTCGAACAAGGGTTCCTTGACGGCCAGTGCGCGCGCCGGACCCGAGCCGAGCGAGAAGAATTTCTTGGACCCGGTCTCTTCCTTGGTCGCCGACAGGCTCCAACCGGCGTACTGGCTGGCCAGACAAGCGAGCACCGGCTGCGAGCTGCGCACCTCGAGCCAGGTCGGCCAGCCCTCGCTCGCACCGCTGCGCAGGCCGACCGTGCCGAAGCCGCCCATGCAGATCTCGCCGATCAACAAGCCGGCGGCGATGCTGCCGGGCACCGCGATGCCGGCGTCGACGATGCAGGCGCCGCTGTCGTCGCGCCGCACCTGGACTCGCAACGCGTCGGCTTCGCGCAGCAGGCGGTCAACCCAGGGCACGACGTGCGCATTCACGCTCAGCGACGACGACGCCAGTGGCGCGATGGTCTCACTCATCGAACAGTCTCCAACTGCTGCAGCACGGCGTCGCGCTGCCGCGCCAGCGCGATCTTGACCGAATCCGCATCGGGCCCGCTCGCGGTCACGCTGCAAAGCGGATCGCCGGCGCCGAAATGCGTGCCGGCATGGGGCAGGTCGTGCGCGCCCGGCCACGACGCGAGCGCGGCAGCGGCCGCGTCGTCGAGCCGCAGCGCGCGCGGTGCAAACACGATCTCAGTGCCACCGACGCGACCCGCCGGCCGCTGCGGGTCATGCGGCAATTCGTCGTGCAGGCAGGCGCGCAGGTGCGCGCGCATCACACCGGCGCCGCCGACATCGGGGTAGAGGGCCATGCTGGCCGGTGGTCGAGCATTGACCTCGAGCACTGACACGCGCTCGCCGTCGAGCATGTAGTCCAGGCTGCCGAGTCCGCGCAGCCCGAATGCGCCGGCCAGCGCGCGGGCCGCCGCACTCACTTCGAGCGCCACGGCTGCGCTCACCGGCACCGGGCCGCACAGGCCGCAGAACACGAACGGCCGCGCGCCGACCGTCCGCACGATCTGCTGGTTATGCCCCAGCAGCACAGCGTCCCGGCCGTTGGCGACGAAGGTGGCCGACATCGCGATGCCACTGACCTCGCGCTGCCAGTAGTGCAGCGGCGAGGCACTGTCGACCACAGCATCGGCCGCCCGCGCGATGTGCCAGCCGCCGCAGCCGCCGGCATCCTTGGCGAGCCAACCTGCTGTGTCTTCGCTGGCGTGGTGGCGCACTGGCGGATGGCCGATGCCATTGGCGCGCAAGAACCCGAAAAAGCCCACCGGGTCGCGCACGCGGCACACGTCGGCGGCGGCGGTGCCCAGCAGCGGCAGACAGGCCGCCCCTTGCTCGAGCAACTCGCTGCGGCCGTCGAAGCCTGCTCCGGCCACCCATCCCTGCACTTCGCCGCTCTTGGCCAGGGCCTGAAGCGCATCGAGCAAGCGAGCCGAGTCGATGCGCAGCGTGTCGGGCTTGCCGATCGACAGCCACTGCAACGCGGCGCACCGTGTGTCGCGATCACCGAACAGGTCGAGCGCAATGGCGCCGATGCCCTCGCGCGCCGCGGCTTCAGCCAGCGTCCGGGCGCTGAGCGCCGCGAAGGCGATGGCGAGCACCGCGGCAGCCTACGGCTTCGCGCCGGACGCTTCGGCGACGAATGCCTGGGCCGTTGCAAAGGCCTCGGCGAAGCCAAGCGTCACCGCCTTCTCGGCCTCGCGCATCTGCACCAGCAGGCGCTGCTGCGTCTGGTACTTCACGTTGCCGATTGCCAGCGCGCCGATGCCCACCGCCTGCGTGCCGGCGAGCGGCTTGCCGTCGTCCATCACGCCCAGACCGGCAATGCCCTCGGGCGGCACGGCATTCAAGTCGGCCGCCACCTTCAGGCGCTTGGCGACGGCCAGATCCTCGCTCGACACCACCTGCATGCCAGCTGCCGCACAGGCCAGCACCACGTCAGCCGCAGCGAGTGCACTGCGCAACGAGGCGCTATCGCCGCCCGCTGCCCCACGCAGCGTGACGCCGAAGCGCTGCCCGGTGGCGCGTGCGGCTTGCTCGGCCGCGTCGAGCCCGCTACGGCTCGACAGTGACACCTCGGCGCCGCAGCGCGCAGCCAGCACCCCGGCGATGCGGCCCACCGGCCCGGTGCCGCCGAGGATCAGCACGCGTTGCTGCGCAAGGCCCTGCGGCTGCGTGCGCCGCAGCACCGACTCGGCCCGCGCCACCATGGCTGCCGCGGTGGTGTAGGCACCGCTCGGATCGGCCAGCAGCGAGACGACGAAGGGCTTCATCATCGCGGCCTTCGCGCGCTCGAGCATGTCGGCAGCCAGCAGCGCGTCGCGCCCGCCGATGAAGATGCCGGTGCGTAAAGCGCCCTTGGGGCCGCGCGAGAAGATCGTGTCCTGCGTCAGCGCGGCAATGCCGTCGAGACCGACCTCGCAATACGGCACGATGATCTGGTAGCCCGCGTCGGCGGCCATGTTGACGTCGAACGGGCTCATCTGCCGGCCCGGAGTGAACATGTGCAGGACGTAGGGGCGTTCCATGGTGTCAGCGACTCTCGTGAGGCAAGGGGCAGTTCAACGTGGCGAGTGCGGGCCGACCGCGGCGCCGTGGTTGCGGCCGGCGACCACGCGCAGGGCGAGCGCGGCGTCCACCACACCGGCCGCCTGCGCAGCCTCGATGAGGCCCTGCGCTGCTGCCGCAGACGGCACGATGGCAAATCCGGTGGGTCCCCAGGAACTCTGGCCGATCGCAGCGCCGTCGCCCAACGATGTCTGCCACCACTGCATCAGCCGCGCGACTGCGGGGCTGGTCCAGCGGCTGCCGGATTGGGCCGGTGCGAAGTGATCGCCCAGCAAGAGCTGCACGCGGTTGACGCCAGCCGCGAAGGCGGCAAATTGCGCCTCGGCAGCACCCGGCAACACGCGCATCAGCACCTGGTGGCAGATGTCGGCGGCCTGGGCCTGCGGCAGCGGCGCAAGGCCTGCGATCGCCGCGCGCTCGTCGGGCCCCGACAGGCCGCGCGCGCGCTCGTCCATCACCACGACAATGCGCCAGCCCGGCGGCAGCGCCACGCGCGCGAGCAGCGGCGCAGGCATGTCATCGGCACCGGGCCCGCCATCGACGAGCAGCCCACCATGGTCGAAGCCGGCAATGCCGATGCCCGAGCGCAGGCCACGACCCAGCCACTGCGCCAGGGTGGTCGTGGCAATGTTCAGGCCGTGCCAGAGCGCGAAGGCACGGCCCACCGCAAGCGCGAGTTGGGTGCCCGAACCGAAACCGGCATGCGCGGGCAATGCGCGGCGCAGCCGCAAAACGAGCCGATCGGGACGACCGGTGCGCTCCCGCAGGCGCTGCAAACAGGCCGCCGCGCGATCGACCTCGGCCCGTGCGGCAGGCGTGTCAGCGAACACGGCATCCTCGCTCGCCGACGAGATCACAACCTCGGATTCAAAACCCTCGATCACCAGCCCCACGCTGCCGAAGCGTCGCCCGAGCGAGCCCGACGGATCGAGGAACCCCAGGTGCAGGCGGCCCGGCGCGCACACGCGGATGGCCGCGCGCGCGTCGGCCATCGTGGCGGCCGGTGAGGATTCAATCATGGAGCGTGGATCGTGCGGCGGTCAGCATGCATTGCCTTTCAAGCAAGGGTCGTTCCGCAGCGTTCGTCGCGTGGAGGCGCGACTTGGCCTTCATCGGCACGGCGCGATGTCTCGTTCAAGGGACAGTCTGTCAGCCCAGCGCCAGCCCCGAAGATTCAGTCGTACTTGAGGTACTTGAAGCGCGGATCGTCGGGCGTGCCTTCGAGTACCGAGCCCTCTTCCTTGCCTGGCTGCCACATCAGCACCTGCTCGATTTTGCGCGCGAGCGCGAAGTCCTTCTCGGTGATGCCCTTGGCGGCGTGGTTCATCAATTTCACCGTCACGAAGGCATACGACACCGTGAGGTCCGGGTGGTGCCAGGCCGCCTCGGCCAGGTGGCCAACCGTGTTCACCACCATCAGCGTGCTCTTCCATCCGCTGGTTTTGTACTTGCGGCGTATCCAGCCGTCTTCGAGGTACCACTGCGGCAACTCTTGCTTGAGCCGGGCCTGAACCTCCTCGGGTGTGTACACCTCGTCGGCTGACTTGCTGCGCCATTGCGTCATGTCGCGCTCCTGTGACCCCGAAATGCGGGCGCCGGCACGATCTCACGCCGGCCAGCGGGATGCAAGCGTGCAGCGCCCGGGCGGGTGTCGAACCCGCGTGCGCGGTGCGCGTCAGGCCTTGGACGGCTCGGGATAGCAGACCGCCACCACCTCGATCGTCTCGACGCCGCCGGGTGCGGCGAGCTTGACTTCATCGCCCTCGCGCGCCTTGAGCAGCGCGCGCGCGATCGGCGAGATCCAGCTCACCTCGCCGGCCAGGCTGTCGGCCTCGTCGATGCCCTTGATCGTGACCGTGCGCTCGTCACCGCGCGCATTGGCGTACGTCACCGAGGCACCGAAGAACACCTGGTCGCTGCCGTGGTGAGCCGAGGGGTCGGTGACTTCGGCGATGTCCAGCCGCTTGGTCAGAAAACGAATGCGCCGGTCGATTTCGCGCAGCCGCTTCTTGCCGTAGATGTAGTCGCCGTTCTCCGAGCGATCGCCGTTGGAGGCGGCCCAGGACACCACCTCGACCACCTTGGGACGCTCCTGGTCGATCAGGTGCAGCAACTCGCCGCGCAGGCGCTGATAACCCTGCACGGTGATGTAGTTCTTGGAGCCGACCGGCAGCGACGGCGCAACGGCGTCGCCGTCGTCATCGTCGTCGTTGCTGTCCGCTTCGCGGGTGAAGGCCTTGCTCATGGCAACCGGCATGGTAGCCACGGCGGCGGCGAATCTACAAGCGCACGACCTCGATGCGGCGGTTGGCCGCAGCGTACGGATCCGATGCATGACGAGGCACTGTCGAGCCCATGCCCACGGCATGCAATGTGGTGGCATCGATGCCGCGCTCGACCAGGTAGGCCTTGATCGCCTCGGCCCGCCGCTGCGTCAGGGTGCGCCTGGCATCGCTCGGACCCGACGCATCGGTGTGCACCTCGACGCGAACGGCCTGGGCGCCATGCTCGCGCAGGGCATCGGCCACGGCATCGAGCGGGCGCATCAGTTCAGGCGGCAATTCCGCGCTGTCCAGTGCAAACGCGTCGGCGGCCAGCACGTAGCGCCGGGGCGCCTTCGATGCGCAGGCCGCGTGGTCGGCGGCGCAGCCATCGGGGCCAACGGCCGCTTCGAACGCCTGCAGGTCGGGCAGCGCCGCGCCCTTGCGCAACGCGTCGGCCGCGCTGGCTGACAGCACCAGGGCGGCAATCGACAGCAGCGCCCAGGGCAGGGTTTCGAAGGGTTGTCGCACGCAGTGGCCTTCAAGGCGGTGGCGCCGGTGCGGGCCGGGCGCGGCGCAAAGTCGTTGTCCGATGTGTGATCGATGTCACGATCCTAGCGACGCCCAGCCTGCCGACCACCCCCGGGGTTGAGGGAGCGGGCGGACCCCAACCGCGTGGCTTTGTCCGGCCACGGGCACGAGTGGGCGGTACGGCAGGTGGCAGCCGCTCAACCGCGGCGATAGACACCCGGCGCCGAGCCCGTCCACTTGCGAAATGCCCGGTGCAGCGAGCGCGCATCGACGTAACCCAGGCTCACAGCCACCTGCTCGATGCTGCGCCGGCCGTCGGCCAGCAGCCGCACGGCCAGGTCGCGCCGCAACTCGTCGACCACCTGCTGCCAGCCGGTGCCCTC
>JBIODO010000261.1:0-5996 GCA_044445225.1 Burkholderiales bacterium | reverse complement strand
CGAGCGACTCGTTCGCGTTCGGCACCGCCGGGCCGAGCGCCAGCGTGTCCCACTGGTCCTTGGCTTTGCCCTTCGGCTTGACGGTGAACGGATAGGCCTCCTGCATCAGCTGATGGTCCCACGAGCGGAAGTAGCCCTGGCGTGCCTTCAGGATGTCGAACTTCGCCTCCGACTCGAAGTAGGCGATCAATTTGTCGGTGTCGGTCGATTGGGTCTCGCTCATCGCCCGCGCCATCATCTTCAGCGACACGTATTCGATCCAGGCGTGGTTCTCGGGTGGCTTGCCGTGCTTCTTCAGGAACGCGGCGACGAACGCCTTGGAGCCCGGCGTCTGCAGTTCGTGGTGCCACACGGTGGGCCAGATGCCGCCCAGGTTGCCTTCGCCCGCGGCCCACGCGTCGGCGGTATTGAGATTGAAGCCGGCCACCGGGTACGGCAGGCCGAACTCGGCGTACTGCTTGACGAAGTTGGTGACCTGGTTGCCCGCCAGGTTGGTGGCCACCAGGTCGGGCTTGGCCTGGCGGAGCTTCAACAAGTAGGGGCTGAAGTCGGTGACGTCGGTGGCCACCAGTTCGTCGCCGATCTGCTCGCCGCCGTTGGCGGCGAAGAACTTCTTGGCCGCCTTCGACAAATCGTGGCCGAACAGGTAGTCGGCCGTGAGGCTGAAGATCCGCTTGCCCTTGACCAGCCCCTCGCGCACCAGCGCCTGGCCGGCGGCGTTGACCATCACGGTGACCGGAATGTCGACGTGGAACGTGTAGCGGTTGCAGTCCTTGCCGCGCAGCGCGTCGGAGCGCGCGCCGATGCTCATGAACAGCTTCTTGTTGCGCGCCGCCACCTGCGAGATGGTGAGCGCCGAGGCCGAGTTGATCTCGCCCATCAGCACCGCGACGTTGTCGCGCTCGATCATGCGCTGCGCCTTGGTCGAGGCGACCTGCGGATTCACCGAGTCCTCGCTCATCACGTCGAACTGGCGGCCCAGCACGCCGCCGGCGCCGTTGATCTCCTCGGTGGCCATCTTGATGCCCATCACCGCGTATTCGCCGAGGGCACCGAGAAATCCGGTGAGCGGCGTCAGGTGGCCGATCTTGATCTTGTCGGCTTGCGCGAGCAGCAGCGCCGGTGCGCCGAGCGCCGACACGCCGGTGAGCGCGACACCGGTCTTCAGCACGCGGCGGCGGCTGGGCGGGCTTGGGTGGCTGTGCATGGCGTGTCTCCTCTGCGTTGCGACTTCGCGGGGTTCGCAACTGACTGGTGCCGGGTCATGCTACGGCGCACCCCGGCGCGCGAAAACTACCGAATTCCTTCAGCCGCTATAAGCCGCGGCGATGGCTATAAGCCGGCGCGATAGGCGCGTTCGGAAATCGGTAGTTCCCTGCAGGCGCCGCTGTTCATAGACTCGCCGTCAACCACCGCTGTGCCGCCATGAACGCTTCTGCCCGCAAGCCGCCCGAGCCATTCGTTCGCCACATCGCCGACATCGACTGGCAGGAGTTTCCCGGCCACTTCGGCGGCGCGTTGTCCAAGGCGCTGGTGCGGCCCGAGACCTGCGGCTCGCGGCGCATCGACTTTCGCATCTCGTGCTATCAGCCGATGGCGCATGTGGCCGAGCACGTGCACCGCGTGCAGGAGCAGGTCTACCACGTGCTCGAGGGCGACGGGCTGCTCACGCTCGACGAGCGCCGCGTGCGCCTGCGCAAGGACGAATACGTGTTCGTGCCACCGGGCGTGCGCCACAGTTTCACCAACAACGGCACAGTGCCGCTGGTGTTCCTGGTCGTCACCTCACCGGTCGAAGACGACGAGGCGCCGGTGTGACACGGCCTGCCGCCCGCCGCCTCCAGGCACCATGAGCATCCCGCTGACGCTGCCCGATGCCCGGCTATTGATCGCCGGCCGCTGGGTCGAAGGCGCGAGCCGCAGCAGCACGCTCGACAAATACCGGCTGCAACCTTGCACGACGATCCACTTGCCCGCCCGCGAGCAGGTGCACGAAGCGGTCGCGGCGGCGGACGCGGCGTTTCGCGCCAGCACGCTGACGCCGCACGAACGCGGCGCCATCCTCGAGCGCGCCGCCGCGCTGATGGAGCAGCGCAGCGAAGAAGTCGTGCGCGCGCTGCAGATCGAGGTCGGATTCCCGGCCAGCGACGGCCTGAACGAGCTGCGCCGCTGCGCGCAGACCTTCCGGCTGTCGGCCGAGGAGGCGCGCAATTTCCACGGCGAGATGGTGCCGATCGAGGGCGCCCCGGGGCAGGCCGGGCGCCTGGGGTTCACGCTGCGCGTGCCGCTGGGCGTGGTGTGCGCGATCACGCCATTCAATGCGCCGCTGAACACAGTGGCCCACAAAGTGGCGCCGGCGCTGGCGGCCGGCAACGCGGTGGTGCTCAAGCCCTCGTCGCACACGCCCACGGCCGCCTGCATCATGGCCGAAGCGCTGCTTGCGGCCGGACTGCCGCCGGGGCTGATCAGCTTGATTCACGGCGGTGCCGAGATTGCCGGCGGTTTGCTCGACGAGCCCGCGGTGCGCTTCTTCGCGTTCACCGGCAGCACAGAGGTCGGTGCGCAGATCCAGCAGCGCGCGGGGCTGCGCCGCACGCAGATGGAGCTCGGCTCGATCGCCTTCACGATCGTGGCCGACGACGCCGACCTCGATCGGGCGTTGCCCAAGATCGTGAGCGCCGCCTACCGCAAGGCTGGCCAGGTGTGCACGTCGATCCAGCTCCTGCTGGTGCAGCGCAGCGTGTTCGCAGTCGTGCAGCAGCGGCTGACCGAGATGGTGCGCGCACTCCCCTATGGCGACCCGCTGGATGCGAAGACGGTGGTCGGCCCGGTGATCAGCGAGGCCGAGGCACGCCGCATCGAGGCCTGGGTCGCCGATGCGATGGCCCGCGGCGCCGAGCGGCTGGCTGGCGGCACTCGCATCGGCGCGGTGGTGCCACCGACGTTGCTGACCGGCGTCGACGACGCGATGGCCGTGGGCTGCCGCGAGGTGTTCGGCCCCGTGATGTCGCTGCTGCCCTACGACACGCTCGAAGAGGCGATCGCGCGCGTCAACGCCACGCCGTTCGGCCTGGCCACGGGCCTGTTCACCAACCGCCTCGGCGACGCGCTGCGCGCGGCGCGCCGGCTGCAGGTGGGCGGCGTGCACATCAACGAAACCTCGAGCTCGCGCGTCGACGTGATGCCCTACGGCGGCAGCAAGGACAGCGGCTTCGGCCGCGAGGGCCCGCGCCACGCGGTGCGCGAGATGAGCGAAGAGCGCATGGTCACGCTGTTGGCATGATCACGACTGCGACCATGCAACGAAGGGTGACCCCATGCCGATGATGAAGGGTGGCGAGCTGATCGCGCAGACCCTGGTGCAGGAGGGCGTGCCGTACGTGTTCGGCATCTGTGGCCACGGCAACGTCGGCATCCTCGACGCGCTGTACGACGTGCGCGACAAGCTCGCGCTGATCTCGCCGCGCCACGAACAATGCGCCGGGCATATGGCCGACGCGTACTTTCGCGTCAAGCACCGCCCGGTGGCCACGCTCACCTCCACGGGGCCCGGCACGGCCAACCTGGTGATGTCGCTGGCCACCGCGCTGTCGGATTCGTCGGCCTTCATGGCGATCACCGCCAACGTGCCGACCTCGCAGCACAACCGCGCGCCGTTCCAGGAGCTGTACAAGCACAACCAGGCCGACTTCGCGCAGGTGCTGCGCCCGGTGGTCAAGCGCGCGTTCCAGCCCAGCCGCGTCGACATGCTGCCACTGGCGCTGCGCCAGGGCCTGGACACCATGGTCACCGGCCGCCCCGGCCCGGTGAACCTCGACGTCCCGTACAACGTGTTCCAGGAGGAGGCCGAGGTCGAGCTGCCGCCGCGATCGCACCTCGATCGGCCGCACCGCCCGGGCGCCAGCGACGCCGACGTCGCGGCCGCACTCGACCTGCTGGCAGCGGCGCACCAGCCCGCGCTCTTCATCGGCCATGGCGCCACGCTGTCGGAGGCCGGCCCCGAGATCACCGAACTGGCGCACCGGCTCGGCATTCCGGTGATCACGTCGCCCAACGGCATGGGCTGCATCGCCGGCAACGACCCGCTGGCCCTGGGCTTCATCGGCCGCAACGGTGCCTACCCGGCCAATCAAGCAGGCCGCTTCGCCGATCTGGTGATCACGCTGGGCACCCGCTTCGACGATCGCAGCTCATCGAGCTGGCACCCGGGCTATTCGTGGAACTTCCCGAAATCGCGCCTGCTGCACGTCGACATCGACCCGCAGGAACTCGGCCGCAACTATCCGCCGACGCTAGGCCTCATCGCCGACGCCAAGACCTTCGTGCGCCAATTGCTGAACGCGCTGCCAGCGCGCACCGACATCGCGCCGGCGCGCTACGCCCCGTGGGGCGAGCAGGTGCATGCATGGCAGCGCGAGTGGGAGGCCTTCGTGCGCCCGCACTTCGGCGATTCCACCAGCCCGCTGCGCCCCGAGTTCGTGGTCGGCACGTTGCAGAAGCTCCTGCCCGACGACGTGATCCTCGCGCTCGACTCCGGCGTGCACCACAACTGGTTCATGCAGTTCTGGCAGGCGCGGCGGCCGCAGAGCATGCTCAACAGCTGGGGTTACTCGAGCATGGGCTTCGGCGTCTGCGGCATCCTGGGCGCGCAGCTCGCCGCGCCCGATCGGCCGTGCGTGGCGGTGGTCGGCGACGGCGGCTTCACGATGGCACCACACGTGCTGTGCACCGCAGTGGAGTACGAGCTGCCGGTGGTCTGGGTGATCTGGAACAACTTCGCCTGGGCCGCGATCCGCGACCTGCAGTACGGCCTGTTCGACGGCCGCGAGATCGGCACCGCGTTCTACAAGGGCGCCAGCGGCGAGCGCTACAACCCCGACTTCGCGGCCTGGGCGCGCGCCTGCGGGGCCGCCGGCACAACCGTGACGCGATCGCAAGACCTCGGCCCCGCGATCGAAGGGGCGCTGAAGCGGCGGCGCCCTTGCGTGATCGACGTGCACGTCGACGCCGAAGTGCGGCCGCCCTCCACCGGCACCTGGCAACTGCCGCCGATTCCCTACAAGGAGCCGATCTACGGCAAGCCGCACGTGGCTTGACGCGGTTCGACACGCAACCATGGCACAACGTCCACTGGCTCTGGTGTTCGGAGGCTCGCGCGGCATCGGCGCAGCCTGCGTCGATGCGCTGCTGCGTGATGGCTTCGACGTCGCCTACACGTCGACGCGTGCGACGCAGCCGTTGGGCTCACGCGGCGTCGGCCGCGCTGCCGGTTACGCGGCCGACGTGCGCGACGCCACCGCAGTGGCCAAGGTGTTCAGCGACGCCGCGCGCGACTTCGGCCAGCCGGTGCACGCGGTGGTCGCCAACGCCGGCATCAACGTGCCGCCGGGGCCGCTGGCGCAGTTCAGCGACGAGAGCTTCCGCCAGCTGGTGGAGATCAATATCGTCGGCGCCTTCCACGTGCTGCGCGAGGCGGCGCGGCAGGTGGCCGACGGCGGCGCGATCGTCGCGCTGACCACGTCGATGGTGCGCCACGCGGTGGCCGGCGGCGGCCCCTACACCGCCAGCAAGGCAGCGGTCGAAGGCCTGGTGCGCTCGCTGGCCAAGGAGTTGGCGGCGCGCAAGGTGCGCGTCAACGGCGTGGCGCCCGGCCCAGTGGACACAGACCTGTTTCGCGCCGGCAAGACCGACGAGGCAAAGGCGCGCTCGGCCGCGATGAGCCCGTTCAGCCGCATCGGAACGCCCGCCGAGGTGGGCGATGTGGTGGCCTTCCTGGTGTCGCCGCGCGCGTCGTGGGTGCACGGGCAGGTCGTGCAGCCCAACGGCGGCATGGTCTGATCGCGCGATGTCAGACGAGGCCTTCGACGTCATCGTCGTCGGTGGCGGTGGCGCCGGGCTGGCCGCGGCGATCGAAGCCGCTGAAAGCCAGGCGCGTGTGCTGCTGCTGGAGAGGAACCAGCAGCTCGGCGGCTCGACCGCCTGGTCGATCGGCTCGG
>JBIODO010000260.1:0-6019 GCA_044445225.1 Burkholderiales bacterium | reverse complement strand
TCTCTACGTTGACGATCGGCTCGAGCACGATCGGCCGCGCCTCGCGCACTGCAGCTAAAAATGCCTTACGCCCCGCTGTGGCAAAGGCGATTTCCTTGCTGTCGACCGAATGGTGTTTGCCGTCGTAGACGGTGACCTTGACGTCGACCACCGGGTAGCCGGCGATGGCACCGACCGCGAGCACCTCGCGAACGCCCTTCTCGACTGCCGGAATGAATTGGCCGGGGATCGTGCCCCCTTTGACCGCATCGACGAATTCAAAACCGCTGCCGCGCGGCAGCGGCTCGACGCGCAGAAACACCTCGCCGAACTGGCCGGCGCCGCCGGTCTGCTTCTTGTGTCGGTGGTGGCCATCAGCCTTGGTCGTGATGGTCTCGCGGTACGCGATGCGCGGCGGCCGCGTTTGCACCTCGAACTTGTAGACCTCGCGCAGGCGCTCCAGCAGCATCCGTAAATGCAATTCACCGAGGCCGTACACCACGGTCTCGTTGGTGTTGACGACGTGCTCCACCTTCAGGCAGGGATCCTCGGCCACCAGCTTGTTGAGGATCTCCCACATGCGCTGTTCGTCGCCGTGGCGCTTGGGTTCGATCGCCAGGCCGTGCACCGGCACCGGAAAGGGCAACGGCAACAGATGGATGTGATCGTCTTCTGCCGCATCGTGCAGCACCGCGTCGAAGTGCAGCTCGTCGACCTTGGCCACCGCGCAGATGTCGCCGGGCAACGCCCGCGGCACCTCGATGTGCTCCTTGCCTTGCAACATGAACAGGTGCCCCACCTTGAACGGCTTGCGCGCGTCGCCCACGTACAGCAGGCTGTCCTTGGTCGCTGTGCCCTGCCAGATGCGAAACACGCCCATCTTGCCGACGAATGGATCGACCGTGACCTTGAAGACGTGCGCCAGCACGTGCGCCTTCTCGTCGGGTTGGGCCTGCATCGGCACCGCGGCATCGCCCTCGCCGTTGAGGAAGTCGGGTGGGTTCGATTCGGTCGGGTTGGGCAGCTGCTTGACGATCACGTCGAGCAGCTCGGCCACGCCCGCGCCGGTGCGCGACGAGGTGAAACACACCGGAATCAGATGGCCCTCGCGCAGCGCCTGCTCCAGCGGCGCGTGCAACTCCGAGGCATCGACGTCGCCATCGTTGAGGTAACGCTCGACGAACGCCGCGTCGACCTCAACCACTTGCTCGACCAATGCGCGGTGCGCCGCGTCGACCGCGCCGAAGTCGCTGTGGCCCTCGCGGTTGTAGAAGCAATCCACCACGCGCGCCCCGCCGCCATCGGGCAGGTTCAGCGGCAGGCACTCCTTGCCGAAGGCAGCCTGGATCTGCTCCAACAGCGCTGGCAGATTGATCTCCTGCGCATCTATCTTGTTGACGACGATCACGCGATCGAGATGGCGCGATGCCGCATAGGCCATCATGCGCTGCGCCATCGGCTCAATGCCGATGGCCGCATTGATCACGATCACCGCTGTCTCGACCGCCTCGAGCGCCGGCAACGATTGCCCGACGAAATCGGGTGACCCGGGCGTGTCGATCAGGTGCACGCGCGTGCCGGCATGGTCCAGATGCAGGATCGACGTGCTGAGCGAGTGCTGCATCCGGCGTTCCAGCGGGTCATGGTCGCTCACCGTGCTGCCGCGTTCGAGGCTGCCGATGGCACCGATCATGCCGGCTCGATACAGCAGGCATTCCGCCAGGCTGGTTTTCCCAGCAGCCGCCGGACCGACCAACGCCAAGGTGCGGATGGCGGCGATGCTGGGAGAAGCTGGGCTTGGCATGAGGGTACTCCTTCAACCCAGGCGGTTCCCGGGCGGCTGCATATCGATCGGGGGGACACCAGCGTATGCCTCGTGCGGCGTGCGCGCAAGCGGAAACACGCCTGGATGAGGCCGCGCCCTTCGCTTGTCGGCGGCCGAAGCTATTGAAACGCGACCTCGGCGAAGCTGCGCAGCTTGCGGCTGTGCAGTTGGTCCAGGCGCAAGCGGCGCAGCAACTCGACGGCCCGCATGCCGATGCGCAGGTGCTGGTCGACGCGGTCGCGGTAGAACTGATTGGCCATGCCGGGCAACTTGATCTCGCCGTGCAGCGGCTTGTCGCTCACGCACAGCAAGGTGCCGTAGGGAACGCGGAAGCGAAAGCCGTTGGCTGCGATGGTCGCGCTTTCCATGTCCAGCGCGATGGCGCGGCTCTGACTGAAGCGGCGCTCCGGGCCCGGGTGCGGCAGCAGCTCCCAATTGCGGTTGTCGGTGGACGCCACCGTGCCGGTGCGCAGCACGCGCTTCAACTCGTAGCCCTTGAGCTGCGTCACGTCAGCCACCGCCTGCTCCAGCGCCTGCTGAATCTCCGCCAACGGCGGAATCGGCACCCACAGCGGCAACTCCTCGTCGAGCACGTGGTCCTCGCGCACATAACCGTGCGCGAGCACGTAGTCGCCGAGCTGCTGCGTGTTGCGCAGGCCCGCGCAGTGGCCCAGCATCAGCCAGGCGTGCGGACGCAGCACCGCCACGTGGTCGCTGATGTTCTTGGCGTTGGCGGGCCCGATCCCGATGTTGACCATCGTGATGCCGCTGCGGTCAGGCCGCACCAGATGGTAGGCGGGCATCTGCGGCAAACGGTTCGGCGCACTGCCGAGTTCGTCGCCCGGCAGCGGGCGTGTGCCGACGCGGCGTGTGATCACGTCGCCCGGCTCGACGAACGCCGCATAGTCGCTCTTCTTGAGCGCCATCTGCTCGCGGCCCAGCCGGATGAACTCGTCGATGTAGAACTGATAGTTGGTGAACAGCACGAAATTCTGAAAATGCTCGGGTGCGGTGCCGGTGTAGTGGCGCAGCCGGTGCAGCGAATAGTCCACCCGCGGCGCGGTGAACAGCGACAACGGCTGCGGTTGACCATCGCCCGGCTCGTGCGTGCCGTTGGCGATGCCGTCGTCCATCGCCGCCAGGTCGGGCAGGTCGAATAGGTCGCGCATCAGCAGGCGCCGCTCGGCGCTCAGCGATCCCTCCAGGTGGTCGGTGTCAGCCAGCGAGAAATGCACCGGGATCGGCTGGTTCGACGGCCCCACCTCGAGTGCCACGCGATGGTTGCGCAGCAGCAGCGCAAACTGCTCGCGGTAGTAGTCGCCGAACAGATCCGGCCGCGTCAGCGTGGTTTCGTAGACGCCGGGTCCAGCCACGAAACCATAGGTCAGCCGCGAGTCGGCACGCGCCACGGTCTGCGTGTGCACGCGCACACAGGGGTAGCATTCGCGCACGCGCGAGTGAAACTGGCGCCCCGAGATGAAGCCCTGCAGCGCCTTGCGCAGGCGGCGCGCGGCCTCCTCGTAGAGCGTGCCGGCATGGTCCAGCGCAGCCTGCGCGTCGGTGAAGGTCTGGGTGGCGGTGGTCGTCTTGCGCCCGATCGGGGCAGTGGTCTTGGGGGCTCGGCTCATGGGCGCGAAGTATGCGTCGGCTTGTTCACAATTCCGGCCGGCTTGTGCAACGCCTGGGCATAGGCCTCGCGTGTTTGGAGACAATAACGCCCCGGCGCGCGCCTCGAAGCGACGCCAGGTTGTTGGGAGGCCAGAGGGTTGCAACGGACCGAGGAGACGATTCCCGTCAAGACCGCCGATGGGGTGGCCGAATTGGCGCACCGTTCACGCGGCTTGAGCCAGCGGCACCGCACGATGCTGCTGCTGGTTGACGGCCAGCGGCGCGTGTCGCAGATTCTTGCCACCGCTCAGGCGGCCGGCGTACCGGTGGGCGTGTTCGAGGAACTGGTGAATCTGGGCATGGTCGAGATGCCTGCGCCCGCTCACATCGACCTGCCGATCGACGCCGGCCGGGGCGGTGATTCATCGCTGCTGCCCGCGGCGCAGTCGCTGCTGCCCGAGTCGGGCTGGTCGACTTTGTCGGGGGCGCAGGCCGATGCCGAAGTCGACCGCCCGCTGCAAGAGGCGCGCGAGTTGCTGATGCGCGCGCTGCGCGCACAGGCGCCGGTGTCGGGCTCCCTCACGTTGATGAAGCTGCGCCGGGCCATCACCCGCGACGACGTCGAGGCGCTGCTCGACGAAATCGAGCAGCGATTGCGCAGGCCGCACCGCATGATCATCGCCGCGCAAACCATGCGCCACGTGCGCCATCTGCTCGGCCTGCCAGGGCCCAATCAGCGCTGACGGGCCGGGCCGCTGCCCGCCGGGGCTGCTACGCTCGCGCCATGGGCTTCCTGGCGCTTGACATCGGCAACACCCGCCTGAAGTGGGCGCTGTATCCACGCCCCCAACCGGCCACCGCGCCGGTGGCGCACGGTGCAGTGTTTCTGGAAACCATCGACGATCTGGCCGAGGGCGAGTGGAGAGGCCTGGCGTCGCCGACGCAGATGCTCGGTTGCGTCGTCGCCGGCGAGGCGGTGCGCTTGCGCGTCGAGCAGCAGCTCGAGCTGTGGGACCTGTCGCCGCGCTGGGTGGTGCCCGGCGCGCACCAAGCAGGGGTCAGCAACGGCTACGACCACCCATCGCGTCTGGGCGCCGACCGCTGGGTCGCGTTGATCGGCGCTCGCTGGCACGTGCTCGCACGGGGCGCGCCGCGCCCGGTGCTGGTGGTGATGGTGGGCACGGCGGTCACGGTGGACGCGCTCGACACCGAGGGCCGGTTCCTGGGCGGCCTGATCCTGCCCGGCTTCGGCCTGATGCTCAAGGCGCTCGAGATGGGTACCGCGGGCTTGAAGGTGCCCACCGGCGAGGTGGTGGAGTTCCCCACCAACACCAGCGATGCACTGATGAGTGGCGGCGCCTACGCGATTGCCGGCGCGGTGCGGCGCCAATACCGGCGCTTGCAGGCGCGCTGCGGTCTGGAGCCGCTGCTGCTGATGGGCGGCGGCGCAGCGGTGAAGCTGGCGCCGATCACCGACCTGCCGCTGGAGACCGTGGACACGCTGATCTTCGATGGCCTGCTGGCCATCGGCGCCGAGAAAGCTTGAATCAAAGAATGTAGCGCGACAGGTCTTCGTTGCGCGCCAGTTCGGCCAGTCGCGCATTGACCGCGGCCTCATCGATGTTCACCGTCTGGCCGCCGCGATTGGGGGCGTCGAAGCTCACCTCGTCGAGCAGCCGCTCCATCACCGTCGAAAGCCGCCGCGCGCCGATGTTCTCGGTGCGCTCGTTGACGTCGTAGGCGATCTGCGCCAGTCGCCGGATCGCCGCCGGCTCGAACTGCAACGTCACGCCCTCGGTGCCAAGCAGCGCCTGGTACTGCTTGAGCAGGCTGGCGTGCGTGCTCGTGAGAATGGCCTCGAAGTCGTCCACCGACAGCGGCGCCAGCTCCACCCGGATCGGAAAGCGTCCCTGCAGCTCGGGGATCAGATCGCTCGGCTTGGACAGATGGAACGCGCCCGAGGCGATGAACAGGATGTGGTCGGTCTTGACCATGCCGTACTTGGTGCTGACCGTAGTGCCCTCGACCAGCGGCAGCAGGTCGCGCTGCACGCCCTGGCGCGACACGTCGGCGCCGCCCATGTCGGAGCGGCTGGCGATCTTGTCGATCTCGTCGATGAAGACGATGCCGTTGTTCTCGGTGTTGGCCAGCGCACGCAGCTTGATCTCGTCGTCGTTGACCAGCTTGGCGGCTTCTTCGTCGGCCAGCAGCTTCATGGCCTCGGCGATCTTGAGCTTGCGCGCCTTGCGGCGCGCGCCGCTCATCTGGCTGAACAGGCTCTTCATCTGCTCGGCCATCTCTTCCATGCCGGGCGGCGTCATGATCTCCAGACCGCTGCGCGGCTCGGCCAGTTCGATTTCGATTTCCTTGTCGTCGAGTGCGCCTTCGCGCAGGCGCTTGCGCATCACCTGGCGCGCCGTGTTGTCGCTGCCGGCAGCGGCCTCGAGGCCGAAGCCGGCCCGTGGCGCCGGTACCAGCGCGTCGAGCACGCGCTCTTCGGCAGCGTCTTCGGCGCGTGTGCGCTGACGCTGCATGGCGGCCTCGCGTTCGCGCTTGACGGCCATGTCGGCGAGGTCGCGCACGATTGCATCGACGTCCTTGCCGACG
>JBIODO010000259.1:0-6032 GCA_044445225.1 Burkholderiales bacterium | reverse complement strand
GTTAATCCGTAGGTCCCTGGTTCGAGCCCAGGTCGGGGAGCCAAACAAATCAAGCACTTAGCGAGCACGAGGCCTAGAAGAATTTGCGGACTGTGTCCGACTCGTGTCCGAAAAATCAGCCGCTTCAACTCCCTCTCGCGCCCTGGGTTGGTGGTTTCGTCCACTCAGAAATGCCGTTTGGTTGTGTGAACCTGCAAGAAGATCCGTAGGTCCGTCGTCGCGAGCGGCTCTGCGTTGACAGCTACGGAAGCGGACACCGAGCGATTCACCCTCCCGATCCTCTGCTGACCTTCGACATCGCTTCGCCAACGTCAGCAGTGCAGGTGAACCTGTCGCTCGTAACGAGAGGCCCCAACGTCAGCTTTCGGCAGCAGGTGACTTTCGGGAGCGCAAGATCGAAGGGCAGCACCCAGTGAGCACCGCCGCAAAGACCAAGCCCTCGGCCACGCTTGCGAACGTCGCCCGCAAGCCGTGCCCCTGCACGCACGTGCCTGCGATGGCGTTGATGGCTCTGAGCGTCTTGCGCGCATCCATGACCGGGAACAGCGGCTCCTCAGGCGCCCTGCCCTCGCAATGGATGCGTGCGATCTCCAATGCCTGACGCGGCAACAGGATCCGGTGGTCCGACCGGTTCTTCGTGTCGCGCAAGGTGACCCGGGCGCCCTGGGGATCGACATCCGCCACGCGCAGCGGCGGGGAGTCCAGTTTCTTGTGGCCGTGGATCTCCACCCCTCGGCAGCCGGTGAGTAGCTGGAAGCGGTAGTAGTCACTAGCCACTCGTGAGCTGGCTTGGCCCGCCGAGTTCCACAAGGCGCCCAGTCGCTCCGGTGGAATCGGCGAAGGGTAACCACGCGCGGGAACCAGCACGATGCGGTCGCGCCCGGCGGTGTCCTTGCCCAGCGGGTTGTCGGCGATCACCACACCGTGCCAGCGCAGCACCGCGCGCAGCACCTGCATCGCGTAGCTGGCGCGGCGCATGGATCGCCTCGCACAGCGCTCGTAAGTCCGGCGGATTGCGTCCGGCGTGATGTCGGAGACGCGCAAATTGGCCAGTGCGACGAGCTCGCCGTCGGCGAATCGTTGGCCGTCGCGGCCGATGCGTCCTGGAGTGACCATGCCCAGATAGTCGGACTTGGTGCGGGCTCTGAGCGGCAGGCCATCCTTGCCGCGACGTTTGCGCTCGGCGTACTCCAGCAGCGCTTCGGCGAAGGTGAGCTGCGGCTGCTTGGCTGCCAGCTGCCTATGCTCGCTGGCCTTCATCAGCTGTTGCTCCTGTTGCTCGGGCCAGTCGATGCCGTCGCGCGCCATGGCGCGGATGCGCGCAGCTTCGGCTTTGGCGTCAGCGAGCTTGATCTGCCGGGTCCGTCGCCGTACTCACGCGGCAGGCTGTACTGGCGCTCGCCCGGGTAGCCCTTGACGCTATAGCGCACGAGCAGGGTGCGGCGGCCGTCGGGGACCACCGCAACTGCAGGCCACGGTCGATGGTGATCTTGAAGGGTTTGTGGCGCGGCTTGATCGCCTCGATCATGCGCACGGTCAGCGCTGCCATGTCAGGCCTTCACGATTGAGCTCTTGCAACTCAACTCGCGGGGATCGTAGGGGCGCCTCTCGATTCGGTGCTCAACAACATGACGCCGGATTACCCACCGGAATTCAGGAGAGGCGCGCTTCTGCGCGTCCGCACCGGCGGCGGCGCTTCGACCGTCGTGTGTCGGCTGGCGCCTCAGCCGCCGGAGCCTGCGCCGAAGCGCCGCAGGAAGGCCGGCAGCGCCCGCGGGTTAATGCAATGTGGCGGCAACTCGCCACGCAGCAGGCTCGCCACCGCCCGCGCTGCGCCTTCGCCCATGCGGCGCATGCTGTTGTCGGTGATGCCGGCCACGTGCGGGGTGACCAGCACGTTCGGCATCGACCACAGCGGATGCTCGCCCGGTAACGGCTGGGGGTCGAAGACGTCGAGCGCGGCGCCGCCGAGGTGCCCGCTGCGCAGCGCCTCGACCAGGGCGTCGGTGTCAATCACCGGGCCGCGCGCGACATTGACGATGCAGGCACCCGGACGCAGGCGCGCCAGCTCGGGCGCGCCGATGAGGCCCCGTGTGCGCTCGGTCAGCGGGCAGGCCAGCACGAGGTAGTCACTGCCGGCCAGCAGCGACGGCAACGACGCTGCCGGCTCCACCCAGGACGGCGCGTCGGCCGACAGGCCGCGACGCGTGTAGGCCCGCACCTGCATCGACAGGCCTTGGGCGCACAGCCGCGCGACAGCCTTGCCGACGTGGCCGTAGCCGACCAGCCCGAGCGACCTGCCAGCGAGCTCGGAGCCTCCGTCGGCCAGCGGACGCGCGGCCTGCCAGCCGGCGCTGCGCAGCGTGGCGTCGAGGGCGGCGCTGCGGCGCGCCAGCTGCAGCAGCTTCAGCAGCACATGCTCGGCCACGCTGACGGCGTTGACGCCCGGCACGTTGGCCACGAGCACGCCGTGCGCACTGGCCATCTCGACCGGGATCATGTCCACCCCCGCGCCGTGGCGAACTGCGCCGATCAGCCGCGGTGCCGCAGTGAAGATGTCCTCGGGCAGCGGCGCGCGCACGACGATCACGTCGCAGCTGCGGGCCTCGCGGCGCAATGTCTCGGCGTCGGTGTCGGCGGCAAGCGCCACCTCACCCAGCGTGGCGAGTTGCCGTTCGGCCTGCGGGTGAATGGCCTGGGTGAGCAGGATCCGGGGCATGCGCGTGGGGCGGGTTGCGGCGGCCAGGCCTTGCCGGCGGCGGTGCCACTCAGCGCCGGGCAGCGCGCTTCGCGCCCGGACGAAGGGCGGCCGCACCTGCGCGCCGGACCGGCGCTTTGGCCGCGGCCTTGGGGGCGGCGTTGGCTGCGCCAGCCTCGTCGGCAAAAAACAGACGGAAGTAGGCGTCTACGCCTTTCAGGTGCCGACGCAGGATCCGTCCCCCTGCCTCGGCATCGTGCGCCTCGATCGCGCGGTAGAGCTGCCGATGGTGCGTGTGCGAGCGCCGGCTCTGCCCCTCGACCTGGAAGTAGGTCTCGCGCCGCTTGCGCGACATCAAGTAGAAAACATTGATGAACCGCAGCAGCACGTCGTTGTGCGTGGCGGCGACGATGGCCTTGTGGAACTCGGCGTCCAGGTTGGCCAATGTGCCGCCGGAAGCGATGGCCGCTTCGCTCTGGTCCAGGATCGCCTGCAGGCGCTGCAGATCCTCAGGGGTGCGGCGCAAGCAGGCCAGGCGCAGCGCCTCGCTTTCGAGCACGCTGCGCAGCTCTACCGACTGCGCCACCTCGGCCGCCGACAGCGGCGTGTTGGTCTCGGCGAACAGCACCATCGCCTCGATGCTGCGCGCGGCGCCATAGGGCTGCAGGTAGATGCCGGACTTGGGCCGGCTCTCAATGATGCGCAGCGTGTCCAGCCGGATCAACGCCTCGCGCACCGCGCCGCGGCTCATGCCGAACTCGGCCGCCAAGTCGCGTTCGGAGGGCAGCTTGTCGCCCGGCTTGAAGCCGCGCTCGCGGATCAGCTGCAGCAGCTTGGCGGTCTGGTCCAGGCCTTCCATTGCGATGCACTTCAGCGCTTGCGGTGCAAATTGACAAAGTCCTCGCGGACGGTGATTCCCAGCCCCGGCCGTTCGGGAATCTCCAGCATGCCGTCCTCGATCTTGAAGCGCTCGTCGACTAGGTCGTGGATCATGGGGTTGGCGCCGAGCGAGTATTCCAGAATGTGCGCGGCCGGGCAGGCCGCTGCGAAATGCAGGCCGGCGGCGAAGGCAGGCGCGCCGGCCCACAGGTGCGGCGCCACGCGCAGGTTCGCGGCGGCGGCCATCCCGCCGATGCGCATCGCCTCGGTAATGCCGCCGCAGATCGCCAGATCGGGCTGCAGCACGTCCGCCGCGCTCAAGTCGATCAGGTCTCGGAAGTCGAAGCGTGTGCAGTCGCTTTCGCCGCTGGCGATCGGGATATGCGTCGAGCGCCGCACCTCGGCCAGGCCGCGCTTGTCGTCGGCGGTCACCGGCTCCTCGAACCAGGCGAGCTGGCAGTCGCGCACCAGGTAGCAGAACTGCCGCGCCTCGGACACGGTGAAGCTGCCGTGCGCATCGCACATCAGCTCGATACCCGGCCCGAGCGCCTCGCGCGCTGCAATCACGCGCTCGGCCGATGCCGCTGGCGAGCCGTCGAACACGCCGATGCGCATCTTCACGGCCTTGAAGTCCCCCTGTCCCACGTAGCCCATCAGCTGCGCACCGATGCCGCGCGCGTCGGCCCATCCGCCCGAGGCATAGGCCGGCATGCGCTCGGCCTTGCGCCCGCCAAGCAGCTGCCAGACCGGTACGCCGAGCGATTTGCCGAGGATGTCCCACAGCGCGAGGTCGATGCCGGAGATCGCCGAGATCGATGCGCCGCGTCGGCTCATGGCCGGGAAGACGTGGCCGCGCGCCAGCGCGTAGTGGCCGCGCGTGCCGCTGTACAGGCCCTCCCAGATGCGCGTGATGTTGCGCGGATCCTGGCCGATCAGGCCCGGGGCGAACTCGTTGTTGATCACGGCCACCACCCCGTGATAGTCACCCGTGCCGCCGGCCGAGACCTTGGCTTCGCCAACGCCGGTGATGCCCGCATCGGTCTCGATCCGCACCAGCGCCATGTCGAAGGTGGTGGCGCGGCCGAAGTCGCTCACGTGCTGCCGTTGCTCAGCGATCGGGACCTGCAGCCAGACGGCCTCGACGCGAGTGATCTTCATCGGTGGGTCTCGCTCAACTCGCGCAGAACTGTCGATATGGCTCCGGCTGGAACCAACGTTCGCGCGCCGAATAGCGCCGCTGCGCCGCGATCACCGGGGGCGGCTCACGCTCGGCCGCCGCGTGGAACGTGAGCTCGAGCTGAATGCCGTTCGGGTCGAACACGAACAACTGCCACAGCGGCGTTTCCGGCACGACGTTCTCGCGGTAGGGCAGGCCGTACTTCTCGAACTGCGCCTTGAAGCTGCTGTAGCCCTGGCACACGACGGACACGTGGTCGATCGCTGCCGTGCCGGTCCGCACCGAACCATCGGGCTCCTTCGCCGCATCGCCCGCGTAGAGGTGGAAGATCGCGTCGGCGCCCGCCTGCGCCGGCTTCAGCCACGCGCCGGGGAAGCCGATCGGCGGCCGATCGGCCACGACCATGCCCAGCACCTCTGTGTAGAAGCGCACGGTCGCGTCCAGATCGGCGGTTTTGATGGCGGTGTGGAAGAGTTTGCCGAACAGCATGCGCCGCTCCTTTTATTCTCACGCAGCCGAACACCTAGCACAGCGGACGCAAGACCTTCACCGACTGCGTGAACAGCCCGGTATAGAAGGTGTCCGCCAGCAGGTTGGAGCCGTGGTCGATGATGAACTTCAACTGCTCGGGCGACACGTCAACCGGGTTGGTCTCCACCTGGTTGCCGTAGGGGCTGGCCGGTGTGCGGTCGATCGTCGCCACGAACTCCAGCGTCAGCGCGCCGGTGTAGCCGACCTCCTTGATCGTCTTCACGATGGCGGGAAAGTCCAGCGTGCCCATGCCCGGCGCGAACCGGTTGTTGTCGGCGATGTGAATGTCGTAGATCCGGCCCTTGGCGTTGCGGAAGGCCGCGTGGATGTCACTCTCCTCGATGTTCATGTGAAAGAGGTCGAGGCAGACCCCGCAGTTCGAACCGACCGCATCGGCCAGCGCCAGCGCCTGGTCGCCGCGGTTGATGAGGTAGGTCTCGAAGCGGTTCAGCGGCTCGATCGCGAAGCGCACCGCGCTGCCTTCCGCGTGTTCGGCCGCCGCGTGCAGTCCATCGGTGACCCGCTTTACTCGCTCGCGGCGCTGTGCCTCGTCGATCGGCGACGGCGCGCGGCCGGCGAACACCAGCGGCGTGCCGTACAGCGGACCTCCGACAATGGTCGCACCGCACGCCGCAGCGACGTCGATACAGCGGCACAGATAGTCCACGCCGGCTTTGCGCGCCAACGCATCGTCGGACGCCAGGTCGCGTTGCAGGTTCACCCGCGCGGCAAGCTGGAGGGACAGCC
>JBIODO010000258.1:0-6038 GCA_044445225.1 Burkholderiales bacterium | reverse complement strand
ACTGCACGCGCGGCTCGACGACAACGCCGCGCCGATGCCGTCGATCGTGCGCCGCAACGGCTGGGGCGAGTTCACCTTCCGCGGCTATCGCCTCGGTGCGGCCGCAGGCGCGGCGCCGCGCCTCGGTGTGTTGATCGAGCAGGGTGTTCCCTTCGAAGCGCATCTGCTCGAGCGAGTCAATGCCACCGCACTGTCGATGCGGCAGAAGGAAGTGGCACTGCTGTCGGCGAAGGGATTGGTGCATGCACAGATTGCACGCCAGCTGAATCTGACGCCACAGACGGTGAAGGACTACTTCAAAGACATCTACCTGCGCCTGGAGATCGGCAGCCGCCACGAGCTGCTGCAGCGGCTCGGGGCCGACGCCGGCGCGCTCGGCTGAGCCGAGATCACCCCCCGCGGTGGGTGTCGAAAGGTCGTGGCGCTGTCTAGTCTTGCATCGTGGCCCCAACCGGTGGTCGCGAACTTCAACCTCAGGAGCTAGTCATGCATCGATTTTCACCGGCGACCTCGTCTCGCCTCCTTACCAGCCTCACGATTGCAATGGCCGCCGCCTTCGGCGCCATGTCACACGCCGAAGCGGCCGACACCACCTGCAAACCGAACATCTTCGTCGACAACGACAAGCCGTACGCGATCAAGGTACTGAGGATGGCGTACCGGGTGAACGGCGGCCCGTGGCAAGAAGAAGGGCTGGCCAACAAAACGCTGGCGAGAAACGAAAGCGGCACCGAAGACGAACACACCTGGAAGAGCCAAAAGCTGCAGTACCTTCCCAAGAACAACCCGCTCACCGAGATCACGATCCAGTACAAGGAGGACAACAGTGGCGCCGGCGACGGATTCGGTCCGCCCGGTTGGTCGACGCCGTCCTCGCACAGCGGGACGTGCCAGGACAGCGACACCTACCACCACACGATCTCGGCTACCAGCGCTCACACGTCGGACAAGCCCAATTCTTGACGTGGGCGGGGCAACAAGTTCAGGCCTCGCAGGTGACGCGATGATTCCGGCCGGTTGGGACGTGGAGGCGATTCGCAGCCATTTCGTCTTTGCCCCGACTGGCCGCATCGCCACCAACAACGCGGCCAGCACGCAGGTGCCGCGCGAGCTGCTCGAGCTGCTCGTCGCGCTCGCCCCGGAGTACGACAACGTGCACCGGGGCGCGTCGAGCGCATCGCAGCGGATGACGGATCGGTTCGAGGCGGCCTACGACGACATCGCCGCGTTCGTCGGCGCACGAAGCCGCCGCAACGTGGTCGTGACGCGCAACGCCACCGAAGCGCACAACGCGGTGATGTACATGCTGCTCGCCGACTTTCGCGACGGCGACAACATCGTTGCCACGACCCTCGAGCACAACTCCAACTTCGTGCCTTGGCATGCGCTCGCGCGCGAGATCCTGCCGCGCTTGGGCCGGCGTGTGCAAGTGCGCCTCGCGCGTTTCGATGCACACACCGGTGCGCTCGATCTGGACCATCTGGCCTCGCTTGTCGATGCGCGCACCAAGTTGATCGCCTGCACCGGGGCCTCCAATTTTCTGGGCACCAAGACGCCGCTGGCCGCGGTGCGCGCCATCGCGGCGGCGAGTGGCTACGCACAGCCCGACGGCGAGCGCCGCTCGTACCTGATGGTCGACGGCGCGCAGCTCGTGGCGGGCAGCGCGGTGGATTTCCGGGCGCTCGGCGCCGACTTCCTCAGCGTGTCGTTTCACAAGATGCTCGCGCCCTTCGGTGCCGGTGCGCTGATTGCCGACGAGCAGCGCCTGGCCACGCTGCCGCCGTTCTTGTACGGAGGCGACATGATCGCGCCTGGCCAGGTGCGCCCCGATCATGTGGCGTACCACGAGCTGCCGTGGAAGTACGCGGCCGGAACACCCAACATCTTCGGCACCATCACGGCCGCGCAGGCACTGCGGTTGTTGACCGATCTCGCCTCGCCACGCGGCTGCACGCCTTTGTTCGCCAGCGCCGCGCCGATCGCCCATGACGCGGCCGCCGCGGCGATGGGCCGGCTCGCCGCCTGGTGCCGCGCATTGACGGCGCGTGCGCTCGATCGCCTCGCCACGATCCCTGGCATCACCATCTACGGCCCGCGCGATGCCGCGCTGCGTGCCTCGCTGGTGGCGTTCAACGTGGCGGGCCGCGATCCGATGCGCCTCGCCGGGCAGCTGAACGAAGCCGGCATCGAATCACGCGCCAGCTGTCATTGCGCCACCCTTGCGCACCACGCGCTCGGCATCGACGCCAGCTGCCGCTTCAGCTTCTATCTCTACAACAGCTTTGACGATGTCGATCGTGCGGTGGACGCACTGGCACACATCGTCGACGCACGAATCCCGACGTCAGACGGTCGAGGTCATCTCGACGGCGCGAGAGCGCGCCATTGATCACTGGCAACCAGATTCGTGGAGTACGCCGATGAATCAATGGATCCCATGGCCCCCATCAGGGGTCGACCTGCTGGGCTACGCGGCCTCGGTGCTGGTGCTGCTGGCTTTCTCGCTGCGCTCGCTGGTCGCGCTGCGCATCGTGGCCATCGCCAGCAACGTGATCTTCATCGCCTACGCAAGCGCCGCCCACGTGCAGCCGGTGCTGGTGCTGCACGCCACCTTGCTGCCGATCAACCTGTGGCGGCTTTGCCAGTGCGTCACGGGCGGCGCGCGCCGCAGCCGCGACTTTGAAAGGAAATCATCATGACCTACGTGCTCGGTTCCGACGATCCGGAAATCAAGCGGCTCGACCTGCAGGCAAGCTGGCTCGCGGAGCCCACGCGGCTGCTGTTGCGCTTGGCTGGCATCGGGCCCGGCATGCGCGTGCTCGACCTCGGCACCGGACTCGGGCACGTGGCCTTCGCGCTGGCCGAGTTGGTAGGGCCTACGGGACAGGTGGTGGGCATCGACAGCGCCGATCGGATGCTCGCCGTGGCGTCGCAGCGTGCAAGTGGACAGACTCACGTCCGCTTCACCAAGGGTGACGTGCGCAGCTGGACGTGTGACGAGCCGTTCGACGCCGTCGTCGGGCGCCTGATCCTCTTTCACCTGCCCGACGCCGTCGCCGTGGTACGGCATCATCTGGCGCACCTGTGCCAGGGCGGCCGGTTCATCGGCCTCGACTTCGACATCGGATCGTGCCGCACCGAGCCGCCGATCGCGCTGGCCGAGCTGAACATCCGCCGCGTGGTCGCCGCGTTTCGCAGTGCCGGCGCGGATCCGGTGATCGGCACGCGCCTGGCCTTGCTGCTGGCCGACGCGGGCCTGGTCGGTCCTCAGACGTTCGGCGTTCAGGGATACATCGCGCCCGACGACCCGCGCGGCCCCGTCATGCTCACCGGCGTGGTGCGTTCGCTCGCCGCGCAGATGTCCGCCGCCGGCATCGCCACGTCAGCCGAGCTCGGAATCGAAACGCTGCAGGAGCGCTTGGCGGCCGAGCTGAAGGCAACGCGATCGGTGGTGCTGCCACCAGCACTCGTCGGTGCATGGGGTCAGCTTGGGAGCTCAGGAACCCCCTGACGCGCAGGTGCCCACCGCCCGCGATGCACCGCAGGCGGTATCGCAGAGCGTCTCGTGGCGATCAGGCTCGACGCATTGGCGTCTGATGCGGACGGCAGCCGCTATTGCGCGGCGAGGTCGGCCACCGCCAGCGCCGTCATGTTCACCACCCGGCGCACCGTGGCGCTGGGCGTCAGCACGTGCGCGGGCATGGCGGCGCCGAGCAGCACCGGCCCGATCGTGATGCCATGGCCTCCGGTCATCTTCAACACGTTGAACAGGATGTTGGCGGCGTCGAGGTTGGGCAGCACGAGCAGGTTGGCGTCGCCGGTGAGCGTGCTGCCCGGCAGGTAGCCCGCGCGCACGGATTCCGACAACGCGGCGTCGCCCTGCATCTCGCCGTCGCACGGAATGTGCGGCGCTCGCGCGACGAACAGGTCGCGTGCCGCGCGCATGCGCTTGGCACTGGCCCGCTGGCTGCTGCCGAACACGCTGTGCGACAGGAACGCCACGCGCGGCGGGATGCCGAAGCGCTGCATCGCGCTGGCAGCGGTGAGCGCGATGTCGGCCAGCTCCTCGGCGCTCGGCTCCTCGTTGACGAAGGTGTCGGTGAGGAACAGCGTGTGCTGCGGCAGCATCACCGCGTTCACAGTGGCCAGGGTGTGCGCGCCGGGCTTCAGGCCGATCACGTTGCGCACGTGCTCCAGGTGAAGGTCGAAGCGGCCCACCAGCCCGCACAACATCGCATCGGCCTCGCCGCGGCGCACCATCAGCGCCGCGATCAGCGTGTTCGATCGCCGCACCGCCGCCTTCGCCGCCTCGGGCGTGACGCCTTCGCGACCCATCAGCTTGGCGTACAGCTCCCAGTACTCGCGAAAGCGCGGGTCGTTCTCGGGATCCACCAGCGTGAAGTCGCGCCCCGCCGCCAGCCGCAGCGCCGCGCGTTCGATGCGCATCTTCACCACCTCGGGCCGGCCCACCAGGATGGGTGTGGCGAGGCCCTCGTCGAGCACCACCTGCACCGCGCGCAGCACGCGCTCGTCCTCGCCCTCGGCGTACACCACACGCGCCGGTTTGGCCTTGGCGGCGGCGAACACCGGCCGCATCAGCATGCCGGTCTGGTAGACGAAGCGGGTCAGGCTCTGGCGGTAGGCCTCGAGGTCGGCGATCGGCCTTGTGGCGACGCCCGACTCGGCCGCCGCCTTGGCCACCGCCGGTGCGATGCGCAGGATCAGCCGCGAGTCGAACGGCGTGGGGATGATGTAGTCGGGCCCGAAGCGCAGCTCCTGGCCGGCATAGGCACCGGCCACCTCGTCGCTGATCTCGGCCTTGGCCAGCGCGGCGATCTCGCGCACCGCGGCCAGCTTCATCGCCTCGGTGATCTTGGTGGCCCCGCAATCCAGCGCGCCGCGGAAGATGTACGGGAAGCACAGCACGTTGTTGACCTGGTTCGGGTAGTCGCTGCGCCCGGTGGCCATGATGCAGTCCGGGCGTGCGGCGCGCGCGAGTTCCGGGCGGATCTCGGGCTCCGGGTTGGCGAGCGCGAGGATGATCGGCTGCTTGGCCATCGTCTTCACCATCTCGGCGGTGAGCACGCCGGCGGCGCTGCAACCCAAGAACACATCGGCGTCCTTCACCACGTCGGCCAGCGTGCGCGCGTCGGTCTTCTGGCAGTAGCGCAGCTTGCTTTCATCCAGGCGCGCGAAGTCGTCGCGGCCGGCGCGCACGACGCCCTTGCTGTCGACGATGAAGATGCGCTCGCGCTTGACGCCGAGGCCGACGAACACGTCGAGGCAGGCGATCGCCGCTGCGCCGGCGCCGGACACTGCGATCTTGACCGCGCCAATGTCCTTGCCCACCAGCTCGAGACCGTTGAGCAGCGCAGCGGCGCTGATGATCGCGGTGCCGTGCTGGTCGTCGTGGAACACCGGGATGTTCATGCGCTCGCGCAGCTTGCGTTCGATGGTGAAGCACTCCGGCGCCTTGATGTCCTCCAGGTTGACGCCGCCCAGCGTGGGCTCGAGCGCGGCGACGATCTCCACCAGCTTGTCGGGGTCCTTCTCGGCGAGTTCGATGTCGAACACGTCGATGCCGGCGAACTTCTTGAACAGGCACGCCTTGCCCTCCATCACCGGCTTGCCGGCCAGCGGGCCGATGTCGCCCAGCCCCAGCACCGCGGTGCCGTTGGTGACCACCCCCACCAGATTGGAGCGGCTGGTGTACTCGGCGGCGAGCGTCGGGTCGTCGGCGATCGCGAGGCACGGCTCGGCGACGCCCGGCGAGTACGCGAGCGACAGGTCGCGCTGGTTGGACAGCGGCTTGGTGGGCGTCACCGAGATCTTGCCGCGCACCGGGCTGCGGTGGTATTCGAGGGCGGCGTCGCGCCGCCGGGCGAGTACGCGAGCGACAGGTCGCGCTGCGTGACCATCGGCTTGGTCGCCGCGACCTGGATCTTCCCGGGCCGGTGGCCCTCGTGATAGGCGAGCGCGTCGCGGTCGAGATTGGAGGATGCCATGGGGTGTTCGCTCCGTCTGGGGGACGTGAGATT
>JBIODO010000257.1:0-6042 GCA_044445225.1 Burkholderiales bacterium | reverse complement strand
TCGGGCCTGGCCAGCCTGCGGGCGATGGCCGAGGGCACCTGAGCCCCGTCCGCGCCTGAACGAGCAGCCTGCGCCGAGACACACCATGGCGGCCACCGATGTCCAGCGCGCAATCGAGGCGGTCTGGCGCATCGAGTCCGCCAACGTGGTGGCCAGCGTGGCGCGGCTGGTGCGCGACGTGGGCCTGGCCGAAGAGCTGGCGCAAGACGCACTGGTCTCGGCGCTCGAACACTGGCCCGAGTCCGGCGTGCCCGACAACCCGGGCGCGTGGCTGATGACCACCGCCAAGCACCGCGCGCTCGACTGGCTGCGCCAGGCGGCATTGCACGCGCGCAAGCAAGACGAACTCGGCCGCGATGCCGATGCGCGCGGCGACCACGTGGTGCCCGACATCGCCGAGGCCGTTGCCGAGGCCGAGGGCGACGTCATCGGCGACGATCTGCTGCGGCTGATCTTCACCGCCTGCCACCCGGTGTTGTCGGCCGATGCGCGCATCGCGCTGACGCTCAAGCTGCTGGGCGGCCTGTCGACCGAGGAGATCGCGCGGGCCTTCCTGGTGCCCGAGCCGACGATCGCGCAGCGCATCGTGCGCGCCAAGCGCACGTTGGCGCAGGCCGGCGTGCCGTTCGAGGTGCCGGCCGCCGACGCGCTGCCCGAGCGCCTGGCCTCGGTGCTCGAGGTGGTGTATGCGATCTTCAATGAGGGCTACACCGGCACGCGCGGCGACGACTGGATGCGCCCTGCGCTGATGCAAGACGCGCTGCGCCTGGGCCGCATGCTGGCCGGGCTGGCGCGCGACGACAGCGAGGTGCAGGGCCTGGTGGCGCTGATGGAGTTGCACGCGTCGCGCGCCGCGGCGCGCATCGACGCGGCGGGTCGTCCGGTGCTGTTGAGCGATCAGGACCGTGCGCGCTGGGATCGCCTGCTGATCCGCCGTGGCCTGGCAGCGCTCGATCGTGCACGGTCGCTGGCGATGGCGGCCCGGCAGCCCCTCGGGCCCTACGCGCTGCAGGCCGCGATCGGTGCCTGCCACGCTCACGCGGCCAGCGCCAACGACACCGATTGGCCGAGCATCGTGGCGCTATATGACGCGCTGGTGCAGGCCATGCCGTCGCCGGTGGTGCAGCTCAACCGCGCGGTGGCGGTGGGCATGGCCTTCGGGCCCGAGGCGGCGCTGGAGATCGTCGATGCGCTGCAGGGCGACGGCACCCTGCGCGACTACCACTGGCTGCCGAGCGTGCGCGCCGACCTGCTGGCCAAGCTCGGCCGGCATGACGAGGCGCGCGGCGAGCTGGTGCGCGCGGCCCAACTGGCCCGCAATGCCCGCGAGCGCGAGTTGCTGCTCGAGCGGGCGCGCGCCAGCGAGCCGGCAGGGCCAGCCGGCAGCGGCACGCCGACACCCCCGCCGGGCCGGCGCTGATTCCGGCATCTCTTTGAACCCCCGAACCGCGGGTGGCAACTCAGGGATACCAAAGGGGAGCCGCCATGAACCGCAACACCACTCGCATCGTGTCCGCCGCGCTGTCCGCCGTCATCACGCTCGCTGTGTTGGGCGGCATCGGCATGGTCGCCGACACCCAGTCGGCCACCTACCCGGAGATGGTCGCCCGCGCCAAGGCGCGCGAGGCCGCCAAGGCACCGGTCAGCGTCGCGACCGCGAAGACCGACGTCGCTCGCTAAAACGGCAGCGCCCCCGCTGCGGCCAAGAGCAGCGCTGCGGCTGCGGCGCCACTTTCAAGCCTTGGCCAGCGCAGGTGGTGGTTGCGCCACCTAGCGCCGCAGTCGCACTAGCGCGTGACGCCCGGCGGCGCGACCGCCGCCGCCTGCCACTGCGGACCGTCGAACCACGCATCGCCTTGCAACACCGCGCGCAGCATCGGCAGCGCATCGACACCCCAGAACAGACGCCCGTCGACATCGAAGGTCGGCACGCCGAACACGCCGCGCGCCACCGCATCGTTGGTGCCACTGCGCAGCTCGGCCTTGACCTCGTCACCTGTGGGGTCGCGCCGCGGTGCCACTGCATCGGCCAGCGCGCGCAGGCGAACCGCATCGGTGGCGTCGGCGCCACCGCGCCACACGTGGCGCATCAGCGTCTCGACGACGTGGCGGTTCGGCGTGCCGCCGGCATCGCTGCACGCCAGCGCCAGGCGCAACAACGGTAGCGGATTGAACGGGTGGATGGCAGGCGTCTCGGTCGGAATGGCCAGCGTGTGCGACAGCCACGCGATGTGGCGGAACGTCCAGGCTCGCTTGGGCGCGATCTCCGCCGGCCCTTTCTGCCCCCAGTGGCCGAGCAGGCCGGCGAACAGCACCGGGCGGTACTGCACCTCGTAGCTGCAGCCTTCGAGCGCTTGCGGCAAGTGCTCGAAAGCGAGGTACGCGAACGGCGAGATGACGTCGAACCAGAAGACGATGCGCTTCATCGGGTCACCTCGGAACGGGTGGCGGACGCCGCCCATTGGCTGCGCCGCTGCTCAATCAGCTGCCACACGGCCCGCTTGCCGTCATCGGCCATGCTGCCCCAGGCGACGATCTCGTCGATGGTACGCAGGCAGCCTTCGCACCAGCCGGTGCCGGCGTCCATGCGGCAGACGTTGATGCACGGCGAGGGCACGCCGCCAGACGGGCGTGTGCTCACGCCGCCACCACCACATCGGCCACCGGCGCGCCGGTGTAGCGCTCGAGTTCCGCCGGTGTCAGCTTGAACACGCCGTTGGGGTGACCGGCGGCCGCCCAGATCTCCGTGAAACGGAACAGATCGCGGTCGATCAGAGTCAGCGGTGGTGTGGCATGGGCCAGTGGCGCGACGCCGCCAATTGCAAAGCCGGTGCTCGTCTTCACGAAGCTCGCATCGGCACGCCCGAGCGCACCCGTCACCGTGCCGACCTTGGCTTCGTCGACGCGGCGGTCCCCCGAGGTGATCACCAGCACCGCACGGTCGTCGCTACGGCGGCGAAAGATCACGCTCTTGGCGATCTGCCCCACCGCGACGCCCAACGCATCGGCCGCATCCTGCGACGTGCGCGCGGCGATCTCGAGCCATACGGGCGCGTGGGCATGGCCGAGCTGCGTCAGTGCCTGTGCGACGCGCTTGAACCCATCGGGGCGATCAGCTGCGAGCGTCAAATGAACACCTTGCCGCGTTTGGACAGCAGCGCGCGACCGACGCGCGACACCGGCGGACGGCCGAGCCGCTCGGAGATGAATGCGCCGGCGTCGACCAGTGCGTCGATGTCGACACCCGTCTCGACGCCCAGGCCGTCGAGCATGAACACCACGTCTTCGGTGGCCACGTTGCCGGTGGCGCCCTTGGCGTAGGGACAACCGCCGAGGCCGGCGACGCTGGCGTCGAACGTGTGCACACCAATCTCCAGGCAGGCGTAAATGTTGGACAGCGCCTGGCCGTAGGTGTCGTGGAAATGACCGCTGACTTCGGCCAGCGGGTAGTGCTCGAGTGCACGCTCCATCGCCGCCTGCACCTTGCGCGGCGTGCCCACGCCGATGGTGTCGGCGATGCCCACGTGGTGCACGCCGATGCCCTTGAGCAGCCGCACCACGTGCTCCACCTCGTCGGCCGACACCTCGCCCTGGTACGGGCAGCCGAGCGCACACGACACCGCGCCGCGCACCTTGATGCCGGCCTCGCGCGCGGCCGCCACCACCGGCGCGAAACGATCGATGCTTTCGGCAATCGAGCAGTTGATGTTGCGCTGGCTGAACGCCTCGGTGGCAGCGCCGAACACCACGATCTCGTCGGGCTTGCAAGGCAGCGCCGCCTCGAACCCCTTCAGGTTGGGGGTCAGCACCGAGTAACGCACGCCGCTTTCGCGACGGATTGCCGCCATCACCTGCGCGTTGTCGGCCATCTGCGGCACCCATTTGGGGCTGACGAAGCTCGTGACCTCGATCTCGCGCAGGCCGGCGGCCTGCAACCGATGCACCAGCTCGACCTTGTCGTTGGTGCCGACCGGCTCTTTCTCGTTTTGCAGGCCGTCGCGTGGGCCCACTTCGACCAGCGTGACGCGGCTGGGAATCATGATCGGTGCCTCACCCGGGGAACGTGCGTACCACTATAGCGGTGCGTTCCGATTTGCGCGTCGTCAAACCACAAGAAGCCCTCTCGCCGCGCAGCGCGCCCACTTGCGGGATGGCGCGCCGCAGCACGACGGACACAATGGCGACAAGGGAAGCAGCAGTGATGATGGATCGCAGTACCAACCGTCGCCTGCAGCTCGCCACGCGAATCCACTACGCGCTGCTGCGCGAAATCGGCCAGGGCATCGATGTCGGCAGCTTGCTGAAGCACCCGCTGTACGCACGCGATGTGCTGCTGGTGTGCGATGCCTGCACCGGTCATGACTTGCGACGGCTCGCCATCGCGTTTCGCGCCGCGTCGATGCCTGGCGCCAGTGCGAGCGGTGGCTCGGACAGCTCCGGCTTCGGCACCTCGCAAGCGTGGGCCTCGTCGTTGGCATCGTCGCCGCCCGAGTCGATCCCGGTGGAATAGCTGCTGCCATGCCACGGCTCGCGTGAGGCGACGCCGTCAGCCCGGCCGCTTGTATTGCGGCCGGTCCTTCGGCAGGCGCAAGGCCCCTTCCGGGCCCTTGCGTCCAGCCTCAGTCCTGCAGCCGCAGCAGCTCGCTGCCTTCACCGACCTGGTCGCCCGCCGCATAGAGGCATTCGCGCACGACGCCGTCGCGCGGCGCGTGGATCGTGTGCTCCATCTTCATCGCCTCGATCACCGCCAGTGCCTGGCCGCGTGCCACGCGGTCGCCGGGCTTGGCCATGTAGGCGATCAGCTTGCCGGGCATCGGCGCGGTGAGCTGCCCGCCGGTTGACGCGCCTTCGCCGGCGTGCGCGATGTCGTCGACCTCGCGCACGTCGCCGCGGCCCTCGGGTGCGAACACGGCAACCTGTTCGCCGTGGGCGTACACGCTCAAGCGCAGGCGCCGCTCGCCGAGCGTCACGTCGTGGCGCTCACCGCCCAGCGCGCGCACCTGCAACGGCCAGCTCGCCTCGCCGATCTCGAGCTGCAGCGCCCCGTCGTGCAAGCGCGCCAGCGCCACCGCATGTTCGGCCTCGCCGCGCAGCAGGTGAAAGTGCCGCCGCGCGCCACCGTGCAACCGGAAGCCATCGCGCCGCGACCACGGGTCGGCACCTTGCAGCGACGCCTCGTCGGCCAGCGCGTGCGCCACCACGCCGGCAGCGACAATCTCGAGCGGCAACGGCGGCCGTTCGAACAGCGCCGCGCGCTCGCGCTCGATCAGCGCGGTGTCGAGATCGGGTTGGGCGAAGGCGCGCGAGTTGACCACGCGGCGCAGAAACGACGCGTTGGTGTGCAGACCGACGATGTGGGTGCCGGCCAGCGCCGCGTCCAGCCGTGCCAGCGCTTGAGCACGATCCTGGCCCCAGACGATCAGCTTGGCGATCATCGAGTCGTAGTACGGACTGATCGCATCGCCCTCGCGCACGCCGGCATCCACGCGCACCGGGGCCGGCTCGTGAAAGCGCTCGGCGTCGGCATTGCGGCGAAAGGCCACGTGATCGGGCCACCGCAAAGTGCGCAAGGTGCCGGTGGCGGGCCGAAAGTTGGCGTCGGGGTTCTCGGCGCAGATGCGCGCCTCGATCGCATGGCCGCCGATCTTCAACTCCTCCTGCTTGAGCGGCAGCGGCTCGCCGGCGGCGACGCGCAGCTGCCACTCGACCAGATCGAGCCCGGTGATCGCCTCGGTCACCGGATGCTCCACCTGCAGCCGCGTGTTCATCTCCATGAAATAGAAACGCAGGTCGCCATCGGAGCGCGGCTCGGCGATGAACTCCACCGTGCCCGCGCCGACGTAGCCCACCGCCTTGGCAGCGGCCACCGCGGCAGCACCCATCTCGGCGCGCCGCTCGGCCGACAGGCCCGGTGCAGGTGCTTCTTCGAGCACCTTTTGATGCCGGCGCTGCACCGAGCAGTCGCGTTCGAACAGGTAGACCGCGTTGCCGTGCGAATCGGCGAACACCTGGATCTCGATGTGCCGTGGCCGAGTCACGTAG
>JBIODO010000256.1:0-6063 GCA_044445225.1 Burkholderiales bacterium | reverse complement strand
GCCTCGGCGCTGTATGCCGCCATCCTGGGCCTGCTGGCCGCGATGCTGACCGTGCGCGTGATCCTGGGCCGCGTCAAGACTGGCATCCAGGCCGGCGACGGCGGCAATGCCGCGCTCGGCCAAGCCATTCGTGCGCACGCCAACCTGAGCGAGCAGGTGCCGCTGGCGCTGTTGTTGATCGCGCTGGTCGAGGTGCTCGGCACGCCGAGCGCGTGGGTGCATGCCCTGGGCATCGTGCTCGTGCTCGCGCGGCTGTCCAGCGCCTGGGGCTTGAGCCACTCGCTGGGCCCGACGCAGCCGCGCCAGTCCGGCGCCGGGCTCACCGTGCTGGTGGTCGTGGTGGCGTCGTTGCTGATCTTGTATCGGGTGCTGTTCGCGCACTGATCAACACGCTCCGGCAGTGGCCTGGTCGGGCCTGCGACCACGCACGGTCCACATCACCGGAGATGGGAACAGGGTCCGCGGGTCGTCGAGCCTGGCGAGGTCATTGTCCAATTCCGCTGGGTTGAGCAAGCCGACCCGCAGCAGTTCTTCTCGCAGCTGCTCGAAGTTGGCGCGAAACAGCCGCGCCCCGGCGCTCCCGCCTTGCCACATGGCCATGTGTCCATCCGCGCGAATGTCGACCAGGCCCAGCGCGCGCATGCGAGCGGCCAGGTCCCGCCCGTAGCGGGTGTTCGCGCCGCGTGCCGCCATGACGCGCTGCATCGCGGCCTGCGCCTTCAGCGCGCACTCTTGTGGATGCAGCGCCGGGTCGGCCGGCATCGACAACGAATCGAACTCCTCGCAGACCAGCCAGCCGCCTGGCTTCAGCGCGCCGACCATCTTCGCGAGGGCTAGCTCGCGCTCAGGGAGGTGGACGAGGATCAGGCGCGCGTGCACGAGGTCGAATGCCGAATCGGGCAAGGGGTCGTGCACGATGTCGTGCCTGCGCACCTCGATGGCGGGATCCGTCAGCGATTCGAGAAAACGCGCATCGAGGTCGGTGGCGAGCACCCGGCCGCTGGTGCCCACCTGGTCGCCAAGCCACCGGGCGATGCTGCCGCCTCCTGCCGCGACCTCGAGGCACTGCCATCCCGGCGCCACGCCGATAGCCTGCAGGCAGCGGATCGTCCCGTCGTCGTACAGGTCGGAGAGTGCGGGGAAGCGCTCGCGGGTCTCCCCGTGCGCGTTGTCGAAAACGTAGCGCGTGTCGGCCATGGCTTGCTCCCGATCTACTCGGCCTTGATGTTCGAATCGCGAATGACCTGGCCCCACTTCGCGTGCTCGGTGCGAATGAACGCTGCGAACGCCGCTGGCGTGCTGGCCACCGGCTCGCGGCCCTGCGATGCGAAGTACTTGCCCGCCTCATCGGTCAGCAGGATCAGCGCGATCTCGCGCTGGAGCCGCTCGATGATCGGCTGCGGCGTGCCCGCCGGTGCTGCGATGCCGAGCCATCCGATGTAATCGAAACCGGGCAGGCCCGATTCGGCGACAGTCGGTATCTCGGGCAGCGCTTCGAGCCGCGCAGGGCTCGTCACCGCGAGCGCGCGGATCTTGCCGGCCTTGACCTGCGGCATCTGCACGTTGAGGGTGCCGAACGTGAAGGTCAAGCGGCCCGCGATGAGGTCGAGCATCGCCGCGGACGGACCCGCGTATGGGACGTGCACGACCTTCACATTGGCGCTGCGGGTGAACAGCTCACCGGCCAGATGCGGCGGCGTGCCCGTACCGGGGGAGCCCCAGTTCAATTGGCCCGGTTTCTTGTTCGCGAGCGCCACCAACTCCGCGACCGAATGCACCGGCACATCCGGATTCACCGCGAGGAGCAGTGCGCCGCGCTCGATCTGGGTGATCGGTGCGAAGTCGCCGATCGGGTTGTAGCCCGGGTTGGCGTACATGTGCGGGTTGAGCGAGAAGGGGCCTTGGCCCGCGACGACCAGCGTATAGCCGTCGGGTGCGCTGCGCGCCGTGGCCTGCATCGCGACGTTGCCACCGGCGCCGGGCCGGTTCTCCACCACGATGGACCCGCCCAGTGCCGGGCCCAGGCGCTCGGCGAGCCAGCGTGCAAGCAGGTCCGGCGGTCCACCGGGAGTTCCTGTCACGATGATCCGAATCGGCTTCGATGGATAACTCTCGGCCGCCGCGACCGATGCAAAGGCGGCGCAGAGTGCAAAGGCTGCAAACCTGCTGATTGCTGCGGTCGGCATGTCGAACTCCAAATGGGGAGCAGCCAGTTCAGCATCGCCGCCGCCTCGGCGCCAGATGGCGTAAGCTTCTTGCCCATAACATGCGGTTATGGCACTGAGTCTTGCCCAGCTGCGCCAGTTCGTCGCGCTTGCCGAAGCCGGCAGCGTCGGCGGAGCGGCGCGCTCGCTCGGGGTCTCCCAGCCGGCGGCGACGAAGAGCCTGCGCGCGCTCGAGGCCGAGCTCGGTGTGGCGCTCCTGCGCCGCACGACCCGTGGCACCGAGCTGACCAAGCACGGGCACACGTTCTTGCTGCGTGCCCGCAGTGCGTGCCGAGAAATCGAACGCGGGCAGGCTGAACTCGCCGATGCGGCGAAGCAGGCGAGCGGCTCCATCGTGCTGGGGTCGTCGCCCGCTGCCGCAGCGGCGCTGTTACCGGGACCGCTCAAGCTTCTTCGGCGCGACTCACCGGTGGACATCCGCATCATCGAGGGCATGCCCGTGGCGACGCTGCCGCGCGTGCGCGACGAGTCGCTCGACTTCGCGCTCGGCCCCTCGTTGCGCGCACCGCTGGCCAGCGATCTCGTCGCGGTGCCGCTCTATCCGAACGAGATGGCGATCGTCGTGCGACGCGGCCATCCCCTCGCCGGCAAGCGCTCGCTGACGGACCTGATGGACTGCGAATGGATCACCGCCGGCCTCGGCCCCGCGAGCCTCGTCGTCGACGACATGTTCACCGCCGCAGGCCTGCCCACGCCGCGCTGGGCCATTCGCTGCGAGTCGATTCCAGGGCTGATCGCGATCACGGCGCAATCCGATCTCATCGCCACGGTTCCCAGATCGCTGCTTGCACTGGGCATCGCCGACCGCCTGCTCGAACCGATTCGCGTCCGCGAGAAGATGGCCTCGTCGACGATGAGCTTGTTCATGAAGCGAGACTCGCCGCTCAACGCCGCAGCGGGCAGGCTCGTTCGGCTGATCAAGGACGAGGCAAAGCGTCTGCGCGCCACGCGCTAGGTTGACGCATAGCCCGAGGCGCTCAAGCCGACGGCGGAGCGCCGCGCTTCATCGCATCGATCAGCGGCGTCACAATGTCCATCGGCAGCGGGAACACGATGGTCGAGTTCTTGTCGGCCGCAATCACGGTCAACGTCTCCAGGTAGCGCAACTGAATCGCCTGCGGCTGCGTGGCCAGGATCTGCGCGGCTTGCGCCAGCTTCTCGGCGGCCTGCAGTTCGCCTTCGGCGTGGATCACCTTGGCCCGCCGCTCGCGCTCGGCCTCGGCCTGGCGTGCGATGGCGCGGATCATGGTTTCGTTGAGGTCGACGTGCTTGATCTCGACGTTGGTCACCTTGATACCCCAGGCGTCGGTCTGGCTGTCGAGGATCTTCTGCAGGTCCAGGTTCAGGCGCTCACGCTCGGACAACATCTCGTCGAGCGTGTGCTTGCCGAGCACCGCGCGCAAGGTGGTCTGCGCGAGCTGGCTGGTGGCCATGAGGAAGTTCTCCACCTGGATCACCGCACGCTGCGGATCGACGACTCGAAAGTACAGCACCGCGTTGACCTTCAAGGTCACGTTGTCGCGCGAGATCACGTCCTGGCTCGGCACGTCCATCACCACGATGCGCAGGTCGATGCGCACCATCTGCTGGATGCCGGGCACCAGGATCACCAGGCCCGGCCCCTTCACGCGCCAGAAGCGCCCGAGCTGGAACACCACGCCGCGCTGGTATTCGCGCAGGATGCGAAACGACTTGGCGGCGATGAACGCCACCAGGACCAAGACCACTGCAATGCCGATGGGAACGCCGATCATGGCGAGACTCCTGAGGTTGCGGCCGCATCTGCAGCCGAGCTCACTTCGAGCGTGAGGTGGTCGACGCGGGTGACGCGCACCCGCTGGCCCGGGATCAGCGGCTCGGCGGCGCGCACGCGCCAGCGCTCGCCGTTGACCGAGGCCCAGCCTTCGCCGCCGTTGAACTCGATCACTTCGCCCGCCGTGCCGAGCAGGGTGGGCGTGCCGCTCACCACGGGGCGCCGTCGCGCCTTGGCGGCCATGCCGACCACGGTGGCCACGAACGCTGCCGAAACAACGGCCACGGTGCCGATCAGCGGCAGCGGGATGCCCAGGCCGGTTGCCTCGCTGTCGATCAGCAGCAGCGCGCCGAACACGAACGCCGCGACGCCACCGATGCCCAGTGCGCCATAGCTCGGCACGAAGGCCTCGGCGACGAAGAAGGCCAGGCCGAGCAGGATCAGCCCCAGGCCGGCGTAGTTGATCGGCAGCATCTGCAAGCCCCACAACGCCAGCAGCAGGCACACGCCGCCAATGACGCCGGGCGCCACGTAGCCCGGGTTCATGAATTCGAACAACAGGCCGTAGACGCCGATCATCATCAGCACCAGCGCCAGGCTGGGGTCGCTGATCACCGCCAGCAGCTTGTCGCGCCAGTCAGGCTCCAGCGTCACCACCGCGGCGTGCGCGGTGGCCAGCGTCACCGCGCCGCCGTGGCTGGCGTCGCGCGCGATCACGCGGCCGTCGAGCTGGCGCAGCAGATCGGCCACGTCGGTGGCGATGAGATCGATCACCTTGCGCGTCAGCGCGTCTGCGGCCGGCAGGCTCACCGCCTCGCGCACCGCCAGCTCGGCCCACGCCGCATCACGGCCGCGCAACTGCGCCAGGCCGCGGATGTAGGCGGTGGCATCGTTGATGCGCTTGGCGGCCAGCGTGTCGTGGCCAGCGTCGGGCGCCGACGCCTTGCCCGACGGTGGGCCCGCTGGTTCCGCGCCGCCACCGGGCGACGGCATGCCGATGGCGATCGGCGTGGCCGCACCGAGGTTGGTGGCCGGCGCCATCGCCGCCACATGCGTGGCGTACAGGATGTAGGTGCCGGCGCTGGCGGCGCGGGCGCCCTGCGGCGCCACGAACCCGGCCACCGGCACCGGCGACGCGAGGATGGCCTTGATGATGCCGCGCATCGCCGTGTCCAGGCCGCCGGGCGTGTCCATCTGCAGCACCACGAGTTGTGCGTGTTCCTGTGCAGCGCGCTCGAGCGCACGGATCACCTGGTCTGCGCTGGCGGGGCCGATCGCGCCATCGATGCGCACCACGAAGACCGGTGGCACGGCAGCACTCGCAGGCGCCACCTGCGCACGGGCCAGCACTGTCAGCAGCACCAACAAGACCAGCGAGCCTGCACGCCTGATCACCATGGCCTCCGCGAATTTTTGAGCAATCCTGGCGCGCCAGCGTACACCCGCGCGCCGTTGGGCGTGGCCGCGCGGGCGGCGCCACCTGCCCTCAGCGGCACGCTAGCGTGCACGGTGGCGATCGTGGGTCACGAACTCCATGCCCTGCGGCGGCAGTTGCAGCCACTCGGGGTGCCCGAGCGTTTGCTGGATGTCGATCAGGCCGCTCGCCCAGTGCTCGTGCATCGACTGCGGGCTGAACTCGTAGTCCTTGGCCAGCCCTTCCCACTCCTTGTCCTGGTAGATCAGGTGGATCACCGTGTACTGCCGCGAGCAGGCCAGTTCCTGCGCGTGCCGGCACCACGGGTCCGACGCGCGCGCCTTGGCCGGCACGTGCTCGAGCACCTCGCGCAGCAGGCGGCGGTAGTGCTGCGCATCGGCCATCGTGGTGGTCGCCGCGCGGGTGCGGCTCGAGTATTGAATGTCCTTGCGGCGCTCCTCGACGTCGTACACGTTGTCGGGCAGCGGGCCGCGCGCGCTCCACAGATCAACCTGGAACACCAGCGTGTCGCGCCGCGGCGAGGCCGCCAGCACATGGTTCAACGGCGTGTTCGACACCAGGCCGCCGTCCCAGTAGAACTCGCCGTCGACCTCGACCGCCGGAAATCCCGGCGGCAACGCCGCAGACGCCATGAAGTGCTCGGCGCGCAT
>JBIODO010000255.1:0-6073 GCA_044445225.1 Burkholderiales bacterium | reverse complement strand
GCGCGCCCCGGTTCGTCGGGCGCTGACTGCGCACGCCATCGTTGACCGGCACGCCATGACCCTGCGGCTGCGCCAGATCTGCCTGGTGGCCCCTGAGCTCGAGCCGGTGGTTGAGGCCGTCGCCGCCATCTTCGGCTTGCCCGTGTGCCACCGCGACCCTGCCGTGGCCAAGTACGGATTGGTCAATGCGTTGTTCGTCTGCGGCCACCAGTTCCTCGAAGTGGTGGCGCCCACACGTGACGGCACGGCGGCGGGTCGCTTCTTGCAGCGCTCGGGCGGCCGCGGCGGCTACATGGCGATCTTCGACACGCACGACCCCGAGCGCAGGCGAGCGCACGCACAGGCGCTTGGCATCCGCATCGCGCACGAGATGGACTATCCAGGGTTCTTCGGCACCCAACTCCATCCAGTGGACTGCCGCGCAACGATGCTGGAGTTCGACCGCTCCACGGGCAATGACGATCTGAACGGCGCCTATTGGCCGGCCGGTCCTCATTGGCGCGATGGCCAGCGGCTCGATGCGGTCAGCGGCCTGCCATGGATCGACGTGCAAAGCCCCGACGCCGAAGGCCTGGCGGCGCACTGGGCGCGCATCATCGACGTGCCCTTGATCCTCAACGCGCAAGGCGAGCCCACGCTGCGTTTCGATCTCGGAGCCGTGCGCTTCGTCTCGGCACCTGCCGGCAGCGCCGAGCGGCTCGACGCGCTGCACATCGACGTACTCGACGCCGCCCGCACCTGCGCGGCCGCGCGCGATTTCGGTTGTGCGTCCGACGGCCACGGTGCCGACGCGGGCTTCGTGCTCGCCGGCGTGCGCTTCGTTGCGCACACGCGATCTCAGCGCACGCGCAGCACCTGATCGACGATCTGCAGCAAGCGGTCGCGCACCGCCAGCAGCTTGATGCGGTCGTCGAGCAGCCACTGCAGCATCGTGCCGCGCATCGCGCCGAGCAGAATCACCGCGGTGACTGCGGCGTCGGTGCCGGGCGTGATCTCGCCACGTTGCATGCCGATCGCGATGTGGCGCTCGAACCAGGCCAGCGCCTTGCGGTTGTAGTTGACGATTTCCCTGCGCAGCGCCGACGACGGCGGTTCCATGAAGCCCTCGGTCATCATCACCAGCAGCGCGCGCGTGGCGATCCACGATTCACCACGCCTGTCGCCGGCGCGCGAACGGCTGAAATAGAAGTGGATGTTGCCGACGATCGATTCGAGTCCCGGCGCAAGCGCTGGACCGAGTTCGCGCTGCTGCTCGAAGCGCGCGCCGATGGTGACGGCCAACGCGTGCACCAGCCCGGCCTTGCTGCCAAAGCGGTGCGCCGGCAATCCGCGGCTGTAGCCCGCAGCCTCGCCGACCTCGGCCAGTGTCATACGCACCGCGCCGCGCTGCGCGACGATGGCCAGCGCCGCGTCGAGCAGGCGCTGCTCGGCCTCTTCGCGGCGCTGCGCGTGCGTGCGCCGCGGCGAGGGCGCTGCACTCGCTGCAGGGCGAGAGCGGGCTCGCGTGCGCGCGGCGGGCGAGGGCACGCTGGCTCTCACTCCGGCGAGATGCCGGCCAGCTCGGCCACGCGCCTGAAGCGCTGGAACTCGCGCAGCTGGAACTCGCCGAGCTCCTTGGGGCCCATCATCAGTGGCGCCGACGGCAGCGTGGCCTGGTAGGCGCGGCCCTCCTCGGACGTCATCGCCTTGTGGATCGCGGCGGCGAGCTTGTCGACGATCTCGGTCGGCACTTCGGCGCGCACGAAAAATGCCGACCACACCCAGGTCTCGAATTCGGGGAAGCCACTCTCCTTCATCGTCGGGATGTCGGGGTACTGCGGTTCGCGTTTGTCGCCGGTGATGGCCAGCACGCGCAGGCGGCCGCCCTTCATCAGCTCGAGGGTGCCGCCGAAGTCGATCACGCCAACCTCGAGCTGGCCGCCGACCACGTCGGTGAGCATCTGCGCACCACCCTTGTACGGGATGTGCGTGACTGCCAGCCCCGACGCCGTGCCGAGCCACGCCGCCACCAGCTGGTACCCCGCCGAGTAGTTGCCCAGCTGCAGCGGGCGGTTGGCCTTCTTCGCAGCCGCGACGAGGTCGCCGATGGTCTTGTGCGGCGAGTCGGCCTTCACCGCAAACGCCACCGGCGTCAGCGAGATGCCGTACAGCGGCCGCAGATCCTTGAACGGATCGTACGGCAGGTTCTTGATCATGATGGCGTTGACCACCGCGGGCGAGTTGCTGCCCATCAGGATCGTGTGGCCGTCCGCGGGCGCCTGCCGCGTGGCCTGCACCGCCAGCACGCCGCTGCCGCCGGGTTTGTTTTCGACCAGCACCTGCTGGCCGAACGTCTTGCCGATCATCTCGCCATAAAAACGCGACGACGAGTCGACGCCGCTGCCGGCGTTGAACGGCACGTAGATGCGAATCGGCCTGGACGGAAAGGCCGCTGCCTGGCCTTGCGCGAGGGTGGCCTGGCACACCAACAGCCATGCCACCGATGCAGCGCGCAACAACGGATTCATCGTGATGCCTCCTGGTGCGCGGTTGCCTCGCGCCTCACTCGCGGGGCGGCATGCAGAACACCACCTTCTTGGCCTTCAACGCGGCGATCTGCGCGTCGTCGTAGCCGGCCTCGCGCAGCACCTCGTCGTTGTGCTCACCGAGCGTGGGGGCGGGCAGTCGCAACGCCGCCGGCGTGCGCGCGAACTTCGTGGGTGGGCGCACCGCGACGACCGGCCCCTCGCTCGGATGCACGCCGCGCTGGAACAGTGCCACCGCCTTCAGGTGCGGGTGCTCGGGCAGCTCGTCGATCGTGTGGATGCGGGTGGCGGCGATGTCGAGCGACTCGCACAACGCCAGGCACTCGGCACTGGTCATCCGGCTCGTGACGCCCGCCATGTCGTCGTAGATCTCGCGGATGCGTGCATTGCGCTCGTGGCGGTCGTCGAAGTTGTACTTGGTGGCGAGGTCGTCGCGCCCGGTGCGGCGGAAGAACTCGCGCCAGTGCTCGCCGCTGTAGGGCAGCATCGCCACGTGGCCATCGCGCGTCGGCGCGGGCCTGCGGCCGCCGGCCAACAGCCGCTGATAGCCCGCAGCGCCCTGCGGCGGATCGAAGGTGAGGCCGCCCAGGTGCTCGGCCAGCGTGAAGGCGACCATCGTCTCGAACATCGGCACTTCGACGAACTGGCCGCGGCCGCTGTTCGTGCGCTCGAACAACGCGGCCAGCACTGCGTTGGCCAGCGCGAGCCCGCAGGTCTTGTCGGCGATCAGCGACGGGATGTAGTCGGGCTTGCCGCTGTCGTGGCCGAGCAGCCCGGCCAGGCCGCACGCGGCCTGGATCACGTCATCGAACGCCGGCTTGGATTCATCGGGCCCGCCTTGTCCGAAACCGGGGGCGACGCAATAGACCAGCCGCGGGTTCAATGCGGCCACCGCCTCGTAGCCCAGGCCCAGGCGCTCGACCGCCGCCAGCCGCATGTTGTGCACCAGCACGTCCACCGTGGGCAGCAGGCGCTTGAGCACCGCCACGCCTTCGGCTGTCTTCAAGTCGATGCACAACGAGCGCTTGTTGCGGTTGATCGCCAGGAAGATCGAGCTCATGCCGCGTGGCCGACGCGTGACGCCGTTGGAGCGCATGCGGTCGCCCTCGGGCGCCTCGACCTTGATCACGTCGGCGCCATAGTCACCGAGGATCTGCGTGGCGATCGGCCCCAGCACGACGGCGGTCAAGTCGAGCACACGCACGCCGGCCAACGGTCCGCTCGTTGATGCAGGCTCAGCACGCATTCACGATTCCTGAGTGTCGACACCGCGTCGCGCCCCGCACTTCGCAGCGACGCGCGCGGCGGCACGCTAGCACAGATATTTGTTGCCCAGCAAACAAATCCAATCGAGAATGGCCGTCCCTTTCCCGGCCGAACTCGGAACCCTTTCGCGATGCAGGGCTTGCGCATCAGCCCCGGTCTGTTGCCGCCCGAATGCGAGGCGCTGCGCGCCGAGGTGCGTGCCTTCCTGGCCGAGGCGATGGCCGGTGTGCCGGTGGCCAAACGGGTGCGCAACTGGGCAGGCTCGAACCCCGAGTTCACGCGCAGCATGGCCGCGCACGGCTGGATCGGCATGACTTGGCCCAAACGCTACGGCGGCGGCGAACGTTCGTCGCTCGAGCGTTATGTCGTGCTCGAGGAGATGCTCGCCGCCGGGGCCCCGGTGGGCGCGCATTGGGTGGCCGACCGTCAGAGCGGGCCGCTGCTGATGCGCTTCTCGCCCGACGTGCTGGCCCCGCTGTACGTGCCGCGCATCGTGCGCGGCGAGGCCTTCTTCTGCATCGGCATGAGCGAGCCCGACTCCGGGTCCGACCTCGCATCGATCCGCACCAAGGCCGCCCGCACCGCGCAGGGTTGGCTGATCAATGGCCGCAAGGTCTGGACTTCGCGGGCCCACCAGGCGCACTACATGATCGTGCTGGTGCGCACCGGCGAGCGCAGTGAAAACCGCCACGCCGGCCTGTCGCAACTGTTGCTCGACATGAAGACGCCGGGCATCACGGTGCGGCCGATCATCAATCAGATCGGCGAGCACGACTTCAACGAAGTCACGTTCGACGACGTGCGGGTGCCGCACGACCACCTGATCGGCACCGAAGGCGAAGGCTGGAAGCAGGTCGGCGCCGAGCTGGCGTTCGAGCGCAGCGGGCCCGAGCGATACCTCAGCAGCACGCAACTGCTGCTCGAGATGCTCGACGCCGCCGACGCCGCCAATCCGCGTCACGCGGTGGCGCTGGGCCGCGTGGTCGCGCACTACGCGACGATGCGCCAGATGTCGCTCGGCGTGGCCGGCATGCTGGCGCGCGGCGAGAACCCGGCGCTGCCGGCGGCGCTGGTGAAAGACCAGGGCGCGCTGATCGAGCAGGCGATGCCCGACCTGGCGCACGAGTTGTTCGGCGGCAGCGTGGCGCCCGGCTCGCCGCTGGAGCACGCGCTGCGCTACACCACGTTGGCCGCGCCGTCGTTCTCGCTGCGCGGCGGCACGCGCGAGATCCTGCGCGGCATCATCGCCAAGGGCCTCGATCTGCGATGAACGCCGAGGCCGTGATGAGCGATTCGATGATCGAGCAGAGCGCGCAGCGGTTGTTTGCCGAAGCGGTCGACAAAGGCGTGCGCGATCGCGCCGAGTCGGGCGCCTTCGACGAGCGGCTGTGGCGGCTCGCTGTCGACAGCGGCTTCTCGTTGGCACTGGCCAGCGAGGCGGCCGGCGGCGTCGGCGAAAGCTGGAGCGCGGTGGTGCCGATCCTGCACGGCATCGGTTACTGGCAGGTGCCGCTGCCGCTGTCCGAGACGATGGTGGGCGCGTTGCTGCTATCGATGGCGGGGCTGCCGGTGCCCGAGGGGCCGATCGCACTGATCGAGCAAGGCGAGGGCAACGACCTGCACGCCAGCGGGGCCGGCCCCGCGCTGAAGCTCACCGGCACGGCGGCGCATGTGGCATGGGCCCGCCACGCGCGCACGGCCGTGGTGTCGTTGTCCGACGGCCGCCTGGCGCTGTTGGATCTGCGCGCCGCCGGCACTGTTGAATGCAGCGAAGGGCTCGATCCCGCGCGTTTGCCCAGCGACACTTTGCGCTTCGACAATGCGCCTTGCATCGCGCAGGCGGTGCACACACAACCGTTCGCGCAGCCGGTGTGGGCGCTGGGAGCGCTGGCACGCAGCGTGATGATGGTCGGCGCACTGGAGTCGGCACTCGAGCAGGCGGTGCGCTACGCCAACGAACGGGTGCAGTTCGGCCGCCCGATCGGCAAGAACCAGGCGATCCAGCAGCAGCTCGCACTGATGGCCGGCGACTGCGCTGCCGCGCGCATGGCCGCGCTCGCCGCTGCTGCCGATGCGCCCAGCACGGCGCAGCCCGATGCGCCGGCCGCCGCCTTCAGCATCGCGGTGGCCAAGGTGCGCTGCGGCGAGGCCGCCACAAGAGCCACTGGCATCGCGCACCAGGTGCACGGCGCCATCGGCTTCACGCGCGAACACTCGCTGCATTTCGCCACGCGCCGCCTGTGGGCCTGGCGCGAGCAGTTCGGCAGCGATGCGTTCTGGGC
>JBIODO010000254.1:0-6093 GCA_044445225.1 Burkholderiales bacterium | reverse complement strand
GCGCATCGATGGCCAACGCCTGTGGGATTCGCTGATGGAGTTGGCCCGGATCGGCGCCACGCCCAAGGGCGGCGTGTGCCGCCTGACGCTCACCGACCTCGACAAGCAGGGCCGCGACCTGGTGAGCCGCTGGGCGCGCGAAGCCGGCCTGACGGTGACGATCGACAAGATCGGCAACGGCTTCATGCGGCGCGCCGGCCGCAACAACAAGCTGCCACCGGTGGTCACCGGCAGCCACATCGACACCCAGCCCACCGGCGGCAAGTTCGACGGCAACTACGGCGTGCTGGCAGGCCTCGAGGTGGTGCGCACCCTCAACGACCAGGGCATCACCACCGAGGCGCCGATCGAAGTGGCCTGGTGGACCAACGAAGAGGGCTCGCGCTTCGTGCCGGTGATGATGGGCTCGGGCGCGTTCGCCAAGGCCTTCACGCTCGAACACGCCTATGCCGCGAAGGACATCGAAGGCAAGACCGTGAAGGGTGAGCTCGAGCGCATCGGCTACCTGGGCACCGAGGAGCCCGGCGCGCACCCGATCGGCTGCTACTTCGAAACCCACATCGAACAAGGCCCGGTGCTCGAAGACAACGACAAGACCATCGGCGTCGTCACCGGCGTGCTGGGCGTGCGCTGGTACGACTGCGTCGTGACCGGCATGGAGGCGCATGCCGGCCCGACACCGATGGCGCTGCGCAAGGATGCGCTGCAGGTGGCCACCAGGCTGATGCAGGAAGTGGTGGCCTGTGCCCACCGGCACCCGCCGCACGGCCGCGGCACCGTGGGCATGGTGCAGGTGTTTCCCAACAGCCGCAACGTGATCCCGGGCAACGTGAAATTCAGCATCGACCTGCGCAACGCCAGCGAAGCGCTGTGCGACGCGATGGATGCCGATATCCGCGGCGTGGCCGCGAAGCTCAGCGCCGACAGCGGCCTGCCGATCGACGTCAAGCTGGTCACCTCGTTCCCGGCCACCCAGTTCCATGCCGATTGCGTCGACGCGGTGGCGCGCGCGACCAAGCAGCTGGGCTACAGCCACATGAACGCCGTCTCGGGCGCCGGCCACGACGCCGTCTACATGGCCAAGCTGGCGCCGGCCGGCATGATCTTCATCCCCTGCAAGGACGGCATCAGCCACAACGAAATCGAGGACGCGAAGCCCGAGCACATCACCGCGGGCTGCAATGTGCTGCTGCATGCGATGCTCGAGCGCGCGGGTGTTGCGCAGGGATGAGCCGATGCACCGCCGTTCGAGGCCGGCTGGCCCCCTCGGCGGGGGCTAGCGCCACAGGCGCCCAGGGGGCGCGATGAGCGACGAGGCGGTATCGGCCAAGGACCTGTCGCTCGTCTTTCAGTCCGCCGACACGCCGGTGACGGCGCTGCAGAAGGTCAACCTCACCATCGCGCGCGGTGAGTTCGTGTCGTTGATCGGACCTTCGGGCTGCGGCAAGACCACGCTGCTGCGGGTGATCGCCGACCTCGAGCGCGCCACCTCGGGCACGATCACCGTCAACGGCGTCAGCCCCGAGCAGGCTCGCCTCGACCGCGCGTACGGCTATGTGTTCCAGGCTGCCGCGCTGTACCCGTGGCGCAATGTGCTGCGCAACGTGATGCTGCCGCTGGAGGTCATGGGCATGCCGGCGGCTGAGCGGCGTGAGCGCGCGATGAAGAACCTCGAGCTGGTCGGACTGCAGGGCTTCGAGACCAAATTCCCGTGGCAACTCTCGGGCGGCATGCAGCAGCGCGTGTCGATTGCGCGCGCACTGGCGTTCGAACCCAAGCTGCTGCTGATGGACGAACCGTTCGGTGCGCTCGACGAAATCACCCGCGACCGCCTCAACGAACAGCTGCTGCGGCTGTGGGAGCGCACCGGCAAGACAGTGGTCTTCGTGACGCACTCGATCTCCGAGGCGGTTTTCTTGTCAAACCGCATCGTCGTGATGAGTCCGCGCCCCGGACGCATCCTCGAGGTGATCGAGAACCGGTTGCCACCTGCGCGCCAGCTCGATGTGCGCGAGACACCCGAGTTCGCGGCCGTGGCGCACCAGGTGCGCGTGGCGCTGCGGGCCGGGCACAGCTATGAATGAGGCCGCGCGCAAGGCGGCACCCGTGGCGCTGGTGGTGGCCGCGCTGCTGTTGATCTGGTACGCGATGGCGGTGTGGCTCAACGCGCCGCAGGTCATCGAGCGGCTCGATGGCGCAGGCGCGCCCTGGGGCGCGCGCGAGCTGGTCGATGCCGCCTGGTCGATGGAGCGCCCGGTGCTGCCGGCACCGCACCAGGTGGTGCTGAACTGGTGGCAAAGCGTGTTCGACACCGCCATCGACAGCCCGCGCAGCCTGGTGTTCCACGCCGGCGTCACGTTGTCGGCCACCGTGCTCGGCTTCGTGCTGGGCATGCTGCTGGGTGTCTTGATCGCCATTGGCGTGGTCTACAACCGCGTGCTCGACCGCGGCCTGCTGCCGTGGATCATCGCGTCGCAGACCATTCCGATCCTCGCCATCGCGCCGATGGTGGTGGTGGTGCTCGGCAGCCTGGGCTACCCACCGCTGATGAGCAAGGCGGTGATCTCGATGTACCTGTGCTTCTTCCCGGTGGCCATCGGCATGGTCAAGGGCCTGCGCTCGCCCGACACGCTGCAACTCGACCTGATGCGCACCTGGAGCGCGAAGGGCCCTCAGATCCTTGCAAAACTGCGATTGCCAGCGGCCTTGCCGTTTCTGTTCGCGAGCGCCAAGGTGGCGATCGCCACCAGCCTGATCGGCGCCATCGTCGGCGAGCTGCCCACCGGCGCGCAGGCGGGGCTGGGCGCGCGGCTGCTGTCGGGCTCGTACTTTGGGCAGACGATCCAGATCTGGTCTGCACTGTTGATGGCGTCGCTGCTCGGCGTGGGGCTGGTGGCGGCGGTCGCGGGGGTCGAACGCATGGTGGCTCAGACCATGGGAGCGCGCGCGTGAAGCGCTGGCGCACCGTGACGCCGCTGGTCGTCCTGGTGCTCGTCGCCTGGTGGATGCTCGGCGTGGTGCACGACGATGGCTCAAAAGGGGGCACGCTCGGCGCACTTTGGGTTGTGCTCGCTGCCTGGGTGCTGCTGCTGTGGTTCGTGCTCGACACCCTGGCGCGCCGGCCGGGCGGGCGCCCGACTCAGATGTTGGCGCCGGCCCTTTTTGGTCTGGCGCTGATCTATCTGTGGGAGTTGCTCGTCGTCGGCTGGCAGGTACCCAAAGTGCTGCTGCCGGCTCCGCATGCGGTGGGCCAGGCACTGGTGTCGCGTTGGGAGGTGCTGTGGCCCGACTTCAGGCAGACCGCGGTCGCGGTGCTGGCCGGCTACGCGATCGGTTGCGGCGCCGGACTGCTTGTCGCGGTGGCGGCCGACCGTTTCGGCTTGCTCAAACGCGGCCTGCTGCCATTGGCCAACCTGGCCGGCGCCGTGCCGATCGTCGGCATCGCGCCGATCATGGTGATGTGGTTTGGCTTCGACTGGCCGAGCAAGGCCGCGGTGGCGGCCATCGTCACCTTCTTCCCGATGCTGGTCAACACGCTGGCCGGATTGGCCGCCACCGATGCCATGCAGCGCGACCTGATGCGCACCTATGCGGCCGGGCACGCTGCGACCCTGATGAAACTCCGACTGCCCAGCGCGTTGCCTTTCGTTTTCAATGCACTGAAGATCAATTCGACGCTGGCGCTGATTTCGGCCATCGTTGCGGAGTTCTTCGGTTCGCCGATCGTCGGCCTGGGTTTTCGCATCAGCGCCGAAGTGGCGCGCATGAATGTCGATGTCGTGTGGGCGGCGATCGCGCTGTCGGCGCTGGCGGGATCGATGTTCTACGGCGCGATCGCCATGGTCGAAAGGGCGTTCACGTTCTGGCACTCGTCCTATCGCAGTTGATGTCCGGCCAAATTGACGTCCGGCCAAGTTTCGCCAACCCCCAGAAGGAGTCCAATGATGAGCATGAAGAAGAAACACCTGTGGCCGGCCCTGGCGCTGGCGCTGGCTGCCGCCGGCGCGCAAGCGCAGGACAAGTTGACGCTGCAGTTGAAGTGGGTCACGCAGGCCCAGTTTGCCGGCTACTACGTGGCCAAGGACAAGGGCTTCTACAAGGACGTGGGCTTGGACGTCACGATCAAGGCCGGCGGCCCCGACATCAACCCGAGCCAGGTGATCGCCGGCGGCGGCGCCGACGTGATCGTCGACTGGATGCCTTCGGCGCTGGCCACGCGCGAGAAAGGCGTGCCGATCGTCAACATCGCGCAGGTGTTCCGCCGCTCGGGCATGCAGCTCACCTGCCGCAAGGACTCGGGCATCACCAAACCGGCCGACTTCAAAGGCAAGACGCTCGGGGTCTGGTTCTTCGGCAATGAGTACCCGTTCCTCAGCTGGATGGACAAGCTCGGCTACAAGACCACCGGCGGCGCCGACGGCGTCAAGGTGCTCAAGCAGGGCTTCAATGTCGACCCGCTGCTGCAAAAGCAGGCCGACTGCATCAGCACGATGACCTACAACGAATACTGGCAGCTCATCGACGCCGGCATGAAGCCCGATCAACTGCTGGTCTTCAAGTACGAGGACCAGGGTGTCGCCACGCTGGAGGACGGCCTGTATGCGACTGAGAAGTCGATCGCCGACGCAAAGATGGCGGCCAACCTGGCCAAGTTCGTTAAGGCCAGCATGAAGGGCTGGGACTATGCCGTGGCCAATCAGGCCGAGGCGGTGAAGATCGTGCTCAAGAACGACGCCTCGGGCGCGCAGACGGAGAAACACCAGGCCCGCATGATGGGCGAGATCGCCAAGCTCGTCGAAGGTGGCAAGACCGGACAGCTCGATCCCAAGGCCTACGAACGCACGGTCGACACCCTGATGAAGGGCAAGAGCGACCCGGTGATCACCAAGAAACCTGCCGGCGCGGTGACCGACGCGATCTGGAACGCGGCACAGAAGTGAGGTCATGAAGCCGACGCCCACCGCATCGGTGGGCGTCGCTCTGACCTGTGACCCACAGGTCCACCGAAGCAGTGGTTGGAGGCTGCGCCGCCTTGCGACTGCGCGCCGCAGCGCCGCGCGTTCGCGTTCAGACCGTCGTGACCACCGTTTTGGGCTGGCCGACCTCGGCTTTGGGAACGACCCTAGCTGGGAACGCTCCCAGCTGGACGCCGCTCGCGGCAGCGAGCGCAATACACGCCTCGTCGGATCGTTTCACGTCAACACGATGCGGTTCTCGCGCGCGGCGTACCGCCTCGATGGAGGATGACCATGTCTGGTTCCGTTGACAGCACGCGTTCATCGGGCTCGCCGCGTACCACTGAGAGCGCAATATCCGACACAACGTCGTTCGCGCAAGATCAAGCGCCGCGGCAGCAAACGCCAACGCAAACGCACGCGCGATCGCTGGCCGAGTCGCCGAACAAGGCTCACAGCCAAACGCCTGGCGAGGTCGTGGCGTCGCAGGTGACGGCGTGGGAGCGGCTGATTGCCGAGCCTACCGATGCGGAGCGTCTGGCTCAGGCCCCTGGTGAGCAGCCTCAGCCGGCCTTCTACCAAGCGCCCACCTCACCACCGCTGCCGGGCAGCAATGTGCCCAACAACGGCACGCATGTCGGCATGACCGAGGCAGCCGGCGCCGCGAACGGTTTTCATCCCAACTTCACGGGTTGGGCAGCGGACAAGAACGCCCAGGTCGATCATAGCGAGTACGCCAACGACGCGGCGCACGCCTACAACTTCAGCAGGCAAGCCACGCTGGAAAGGGCTGGCACTCTGGGCACTCGCGTCGATGCCGCCGCCACGAGGTATCTTGCGGCCACCGATGCGGCCGGACGACAAGCCGCTGCGCGCGAACTGACCACGGCATTCGGCCAGTACCAGCACATGGTGCAGGACAATCGGGCGCATGGCGGTACCGACCGCGCACAGCACTACGGCGCCCACGTGGATGAAAATCTGCAATCGATGGCCTCGGCGCGGCGGGACGCCAATGCAACGTTCGCCGAGCTGCACGCGTATCTCGAGTCGCGTGGCATCGAACCGCGAACCGTCGATCCGGGACCGCGCCCCAGCTACAACTACCCACCGCTGTCCGCCATCGGCGACAGCATGT